>CABXVQ010000047.1:0-2300 GCA_902515605.1 uncultured Pelagibacteraceae bacterium | reverse complement strand
ATAGCAGATGCTGCTAGCGTTTTAATTGGTCCAGCACTTATGGCGTTTACCCTCATGCCTTTTGCACCTAAATCTCTAGCCAGATACTTAACACTAGACTCTAAAGCTGCCTTACATACACCCATTACATTATAATTTGGAATAGCTTTATTTGCTTCATAACTTAATGTGATTAAGCTTCCACCCTTCTTCATTACTTTGGATGCCTCTCTAGCAACTTCCGTAAATGAAAAACAAGAAATTAACATACTTCTTAAAAAATTTTCTCTAGTTGTGTTTAAATATTCACCAGATAATTCTGATTTATCTGAAAAAGCTATTGCATGAACTACAAAATCTATTTCGCCCCATTGTGATTTAACATCTTCAAATAACTTTTTTACATCTTCTTTTTTTTCTACATCACAGCTAAATGTAACTTTTGAATTTAATTTTTCAGCTAATGGAATAACTCTTTTTTTTAAAGCATCCCCTAAATAGGTAAATGCAAGTTCAGCACCTGCCTCAGCTAATTTTTGTGAAATACCCCAAGCTATGGATCGTTCATTAGCAACACCCATAATTAATCCTTTTTTACCCTTCATTAAAATCATAATTAAATTTTTTCAAAAATTAAAGCAGCATTGGTTCCACCAAAACCAAAACTATTAGACATGACTGTATTCAAAGTTGCTCCAGTTTCTGTCTTAGCAACTATTGGAAATTTTTTAGCCTCGTCATCCATTTCATTAATATTAGCAGATCCTGCTATAAAGTTATTTTTCATCATAATTAAACAATAGATCGCTTCATGAACGGATGCGGCTCCTAAAGGATGACCTGATAAAGATTTTGTTGAACTAATTTTTGGAATTTCATTTCCAAAAGTTTCTTTTACCGCATTTAATTCTGTAATGTCTCCAACTGGAGTAGATGTTCCATGAGTATTGATATAATCAATTTTATTTTTTGATGTTGCCATAGCCATCTTCATACATCTTACAGCACCTTCTCCTGATGGAGCCACCATATCGTATCCATCTGAAGTTGCCCCATAACCAGTCAGTTCCGCGTATATTTTGGCCCCTCTAGCTTTAGCATGTTCATACTCTTCAAGCACTAATACTCCACCACCTCCTGCAATAACAAAACCGTCTCTAGTTTTATCATATGCTCTTGATGCTGTTTCTGGTGTATCATTATATTTCGAAGATAAAGCTGTCATTGCATCAAACATTGCAGTCATTGCCCAGTGTATCTCTTCACTGCCACCCGCAAAAACAACATCTTGTTTTCCCATTTGAATTAATTCCATTGAGTTTCCAATACAGTGGCCACTTGTTGCACAAGCAGAACTCATTGTGTAGTTCGTCCCTTTAATTTTAAATGGAACAGCAAGTGTAGCAGAAGCTGTACTAGCCATTGTTCTTGGAACAATAAACGGTCCCATTAATTTTGGAGTTTTAGCTCTAGTTTTATCTGCTGCTAAAATAACATTTTCAATTGATGGACCACCCGAACCCATAACAATTCCTGTTTTAAAGTTACTAACTTCACTTTCCTCTAATCCAGAGTCTTCGATTGCTTGTTTCATTGCTATGTAGTTGTAAGCAGAACCTGATCCCATGAATCTAATTGTTTTTCTATCAATATGATCTTCAAGCTTTATTTTTGGCTTACCATGGACATGGCTTTTTAGATTATGTTCTTTATATTCTTCACTAAATGATATCCCTGATTTAGAATTTAATAGAGATTGATGAACTTCTTCTTGATTATTACCCAAACAAGATACTACTCCTAAACCTGTGATTACAACTCTTTTCATTATTTAAATAAACCCACTTTTAAACTATCTGCTGAATATATCTTTTTATTATCTGCTAATACCACTCCATTAGCAAGACCTACAGTTGTACCTCCAGGAGACATAATTTTTTTCATATCTATCTCATATCTGACATTTTTTACACTTTGTAAAACTTCACCAGTAAATTTTACAGTCCCAACTCCCAGAGCCCTTCCTTTTCCTGGATTTCCAATCCAGCCTAAATAGAAACCTACCAATTGCCACATAGCATCAAGACCAAGGCAACCAGGCATAACTGGGTCCTCTTTAAAATGACAATCAAAAAACCAAAGGTTTTTTTTTATATCCAATTCAGCTTTCAAAGAGCCTTTTTTAAAAGCACCTTTGTCATCGGTAATTTCTGTAATTCTATCAAACATGAGCATAGGTGGAAGGGGTAATTTAGCATTACCTGGGCCAAATAGTTTTCCCTCACCACAATTAATTAGCTCATCATATGAGTAAGAGTTTT
>CABXVQ010000046.1:0-2429 GCA_902515605.1 uncultured Pelagibacteraceae bacterium | reverse complement strand
CTTGCACCTATGAGTGCTGTTGCAGGACGAATGTCTGTTCAAGCAGGGGCACATTGTTTAGAAAAAAATCAAAAAGGTAGAGGTCTTTTATTAGGAGGTGCGCCAGGAGTAACTGGTGGAACAGTTGTTATTTTAGGTGGTGGAGTTGTAGGAGAAAATGCTGCAGTTATAGCAACAGGGATGCAAGCTAAAGTTCATATAGTTGATAAATCAGAAGCAAGACTCAATCAATTAGTTGAAATGTTTGGTGATAAAATTATTCCTGAACAAAGTGATAAAATAGATTTAAATAATTTAATTGCAGAAGCAGATCTAGTAGTTGGGGGTGTACTTATACCTGGAGCTGAAGCACCAAAATTAGTTACAAAAGATATGTTAAAATTAATGAAAAGAGGTTCTGTAATAGTTGATGTAGCAATAGACCAAGGAGGGTGTGTTGAAACTAGCAAGCCAACAACTCATGGTGACCCAACGTACATAGTTGATGATGTTGTTCATTATTGTGTAGCAAATATGCCTGGTGGAGTTCCTAGAACTTCAACATTAGCTTTAAATAAAGCAACACTTCCTTTTTTAGTAAAATTAGCAAACAAAGGTTACCAAAAAGCTTTAGGGGAAGATAAAAACTTTTTAGCAGGATTAAATGTTCATAAAGGCCATGTGACTTATAAAGCAGTTGCAGATGTATTTGGACACGAATATCTTGATCCTGGAGAAGCTATCAAAAATTAATTAAATGGAAAAAAAACTACCAAATAGCACTAAGGTTGTTGTTATTGGAGGTGGTGTAGTAGGTTGTTCTGTTGCTTATCACTTAGCTAAATTTGGTTGGAAAGATACAATTCTTTTAGAAAGAGATCAGCTAACATCAGGAACAACTTGGCACGCAGCAGGATTGGTTAGTCAACTAGGTCCAACAGCTGCAATAACTAAGATAAGAAAATATACATTAGATTTATATAAAAAACTTGAAAAGGAAGTTGATCATTCTGCGGGTTTAAGATTAAACGGCGCCCTTTCAATTGCTCAAAATAAAGGAAGATGGCAAGAACTTCAAAGACAAGCAACTACGGCACAACTTTATGATGTTGATGTAAGAATTTTAGATAAAAATCAAATTAAAAAAGATTATCCAATTATTAATACTGATGAAGTCATTGGTGGAATTTTAATGCCTGGAGATGGTGCTGCTGATCCATCAGGTGTTACTCACATGTTAGCTAAAGCTGCAAGAAAAGAGGGAGCACAAATTTTTGAAAAATCTCCAGTAGATGAAATTTTAACTAAGAATGGAAAAATCTCAGGAGTAAAAGTTAATGGGCAAGAAATTGAATGTGAATATATTGTTTTAGCCTCTGGAATGTGGTCAAGACAAATTGGAGAAAAAGCTGGAGTAAGTATCCCACTTTATCCTGCTGAACACTTTTATATTATTACTGAACCAATAGAAAATTTGTCTAAAACATTACCTGTAATTAGAGACTTTGATAATCGAACTTATATTAAAGAAGATGCAGGTAAAATATTAGTTGGTATTTTTGAGGGAAATTCTATTCCCGCTTGGGATAAGACAAACAAAGTACCAGAAGATTTTTCTTTTGGTGAGTTTCAAGAGAATTTTGAACATTTTGAACCTTATTTAGCCTCTGCTATTAAAAGATTTCCAGTTTTAGAGTCTGCTGGTATTAGAAAATTCTTTTCAGGACCAGAATCTTTTACACCTGATACAAATACATTATTAGGAGAAGTACCAGAAGTTAAAAACTTTTTTGTATGCTGTGGATTAAACAGTATTGGTATAGGGAGTGGAGGAGGCGTTGGTAAAGTTACCGCAGAATGGTTAATGACTGGCCATATCAATGAAGATATTTTTAGCTACGATATAAAAAGATTTCAAAAATTTCATTCAGAATTGGGTTTTATTAAAAAAAGGATTACAGAGACCTTAGGGGATTTATATGGAATGCATTGGCCATTCAAGCAACATAAAACCTCTAGAAATATTAAAACTTTACCTCACCATGATAATCTAAAAAGCTTTGGTGCATGTTTTGGTGTTTCAGGTGGCTATGAAAGACCTATGTGGTTTGCTTTGGATGGGGAAAAAGCTGAGTACGAATATAGTTACAATTATCAAAGCTGGTATCCATCTGCTGAATATGAAACAAATAATACAGTTAAAAATGTTGGTTTGTTTGACTTAACTCCTTTTTCTAAGTTTGAAATAAAATCAGATAAAGCACATCAAGAATTACAGAAAATTTGTACTGCAAACATTAAAAATGAAACTGGTAAATGTGTTTATACACATATGTTAAACCCTGATGGTGGAATAGAGACAGATTTAACAGTTGTATGTATTGATAAAAATCATTTTAGAATAATAAGTTCTGCAGCAACAAGAGAGAGAGATAAATTTCATATTAACA
>CABXVQ010000045.1:0-2485 GCA_902515605.1 uncultured Pelagibacteraceae bacterium | reverse complement strand
AAAAGATTTTTAAAATTATTTTCATTTAATTTGATATAATGAGTGTTCTAAAAAGTCATCAATTTCGCCATCTAGAACTTTGTCTGGGCTTGTATTTTCAAAGTTAGTTCTATTATCTTTAACCAGTCTATATGGCTGTAACACATAAGATCTTATCTGGTGACCCCAGCCAATTTCAGATTTTGGTGCTTCTGTATTTTGATTTTCTTTTTCCTTTTTTTTAATTTCAAAATCATAAAGTCTTGCTTTCAGCATATTCATACAAGTTTCTTTATTTTTATGTTGAGATCTTTCATTTTGACATTGTACAACTATTTTAGATGGCAAATGTGTAATTCTAACAGCGCTATCAGTAGTGTTAACATGTTGGCCTCCTGCCCCACTTGAGCGATATGTATCAATTCTTAGATCTTTATCTAAAATCTCTATATTTATACTTTCATCAACAACTGGGTAGACCCATATACTCGCAAAACTAGTATGTCTTCTTGCTCCTGAGTCAAAAGGTGAAATCCTAACCAACCTATGAATTCCAGATTCTTTTTTTAACCAGCCAAAAACATAATCTCCCTCAATTTTAATAGTAGACGATTTTATTCCAGCTTCGTCACCTTTATGTTCACTAATTAAGTTTGATTTAAATTTTTTATTATCAGACCACTTTAGATACATCCTTCTTAACATGTCAGCCCAGTCCTGACTTTCAGTTCCACCAGCACCTGCATGAATTTCAATGTAACAATCAAGAGAGTCTGCCTCATTAGATAGGAAACACTTAATCTCATTTTTTTTGACTGCTTTTCTAAGTTCTTTTATGTTATCCAATATTTCATTTTGTATAATTTCATTATTTTCCTCTGAGGCCAATTCACTTAAATCATCTAAATCTTTTAATTTTACTAAAGATGTTTCAAATGAATTTATTAGATCCTCGTATAGTTTTTTTTCTTTTATAATTTTCTTTGAGTTAGCTTTATCATGCCAAAAATTAGATTCTAGCATTTGAGAATTATGATCTTTTAACTTTAAATAAATACCATTTTTTTCAAAGATACTCCTTAACTCTTTGATTGATTTTTTCTATTTCTTTTTTGAAGTCTGTATATTTATGATCCATTAATAAAACTTTAATATATTATTTGAGTCTAATCTATTGTTATTTGAATATAAAATCACTCCATCAATCACATTCGAACTTTTATACGCTTCTAAAATTGTATCTTTTGACGAAAATTTTGCTTTTTGGCCTGTTAAAGGATCTACTACCATCATAGTAATCTCTTCAGCAACTTTAAACGGTCTTGCTTCAGACTTTTTGATTGCTTTTTTAATAAAATTTTTAAATACAGGTAAAGCAGTTTTTGATCCTGTCTCAAATTTACCCAAAGGATGAGGATTATCCATACCAACATAAACTCCTACTACTAAGTTCGAGGTAAACCCAATAAACCATGCATCAGTATTTTTGTTAGTAGTCCCAGTTTTACCTGCTAAATTCAAATTTAAATTCTTTAATTTTTTTCCAGTTCCTCTTTTAACAACTCCTTCTAATAAGGAAGTAATTTGATAAGCCGTTTGAGGTGAAAATATTTGTTTATAATTATTTTTGATATACGGATAATCCTTTCCTGTAAATGAAATTTGATCACAATTTGCACATGTTCTATTTTCATTGTTAAGTATAGTATTTCCTTCACTGTCTTGAACACGATCAATTAAAATTGGTAAAACCAACTTTCCTCCGTTTACAAAAGCAGAATATGCTGATGTCAATTTCATTAGTGTTGTTTCTGCTGAACCAAGAGAGATTGATAAAAGTTCCTCAGGATTTTCATAAATACCAAGATCTTTAGAAAAACTTGCAACTTTATCAATTCCTAAACTCTGAGCTATTCTAACTGTCATAAGATTTCTAGATTTTTCTAAACCAACTCTTAAAGTAGAAGGTCCGTAAAACTTTTTTCCATAGTTTTCAGGTTTCCACATTTTAAGATCAGAACCTTGCGCTAAAACTAGTGGAGCGTCTAAAACTAATGAAGAAGGTGTATAATTATTTTCTAGTGCAAGAGCATAAACAAATGGTTTAAAAGCTGAACCAGGTTGACGTAATGCTTGGGATACTCTATTAAATTCACTGCTCTTAAAACTAAAACCCCCGCTTAAAGCTAAAACTCTTCCAGTATAGGGGTCCATGACTACAATACCACCATTAATTTTTGGAATTTGTTTTAAACTGTATTTATTTTCTTTAACATGTTTTACATAGATAACATCACCTCTTTTTAATAATTCATTAAATTCTTTTTTTGTCCAAGAAATATCTTGAAACTCTATAAGTCCTTTGATTTTATCTTTTGTTTCTATTTCAACAGAAAATTTGGATATTTTTTTTACAATAGCTATATTCCAACCTAATGAATTTTCCAAATCGTACTTTTCTAAGTTATCAGACCAATTTTTTGTGTTAGTTTTATTGGTTAATGGT
>CABXVQ010000044.1:0-2544 GCA_902515605.1 uncultured Pelagibacteraceae bacterium | reverse complement strand
TTTATATTTATGGTATAGCATTCTCAAAAAATGAAAAAGATTTAGTAATACAAGAAGCAAAAGAAATTTTAGATGTTGAAGATGTAGTAGCTAGTATTTTACTTGTTGAAAATTTAAGAATCCAAAAAAACTAATTTTTTTTGTAATCAATGACATCCGCAGAATATGCAGCTATAGATGCTATATTAATAATTTCTGATGTAGAAGATCTTAGTGGCGCTATCTCAATTGGAAGACCTAAACCAATTAATAGTGGGCCAATAACTTTTGCTCTGCTCATAGATTTAATCATTTTATAAGAAATAGCCGCACTGTGCTGGCTTGGCATTATTAGAACGTTTGAACTACCAACTATTTCAGAAAAAGGATAAAGCTCTTTATATACTTCTTCAAGCGCAACATCTGGCTGCATTTCTCCATCAAATTTGAAATCTACATTGCTCTTTTTTAAAATCTCAACTGCATCACTTATTCTTTTGGTTCTATCAGTAACTGGTTGGCCAAAAGTAGAGTGAGATAAAAAAGCAACCTTAGGATCAAAACCAAAAAGTTTTACAACCCTTGCAGCTGATTTAGCCATATCAGCTAATTGATTTGCATCAGGATATTCTATAACTGAAGTATCACATATAAATATTGTTTTACCCCTATTTACTACTAAATTTAAACCAAACATAATCTCTCCAGGTCTTGGGTCGACAACTTTTACAATTTTTTCTAAAGAGGAAGAGTATCGTCTAGTATTTCCGGTCACCATGGCATCTGCGTCATTGCAAGCAACCATACAAGAAGCCCAAATAACCCTATCATTTCTGATGAGCCTATCACAATCCCACTCTAGCATACCCTGTTCTCTTTGAAGTTTTTTAAATAAGTATTTTACGTATTTTTCTCTTTTAGGCGTGTCTTTTGAATTAATAATTTCAATATCAAAATTTTCACTATAACCAATTTTTTTTATTTGTTCTTTGATTAACTCTTCTTTTCCAATTAAAATTGGTATTCCTAATTTTGAATTTTTAAAAGCTATTGCAGCTTTAAGAGTGTTCTCATCTTCACCATCTGCAAAAACAACTTTCTTTGGTTTTTTTTTAATATAACTATTAATACCTTGCATAATAGTTACTGTTGGATCTAATCTTTGTTTAAGTTGATCTTTATAGATCTCAAAATCATTAATTTTGATTCTTGCAACTCCAGTATCTATTGCAGCCTGAGCTACAGCAGCGGGAATTACACTAATTAATCTAGGGTCAAATGTTGATGGAATAATATAATCTTTGCCATAGTGTGGTCTTTCACCGCCCATTGCCGCAACAACTTCATCTGGAACATCCTCTTTTGCTAGATTAGCAATCGCATTTGCAGCAGCTACTTTCATTTCTTCATTGATTGTTTTAGATCTTACATCTAAAGCACCTCTAAAAATATATGGAAAGCCTATTAAATTATTAACCTGATTTGGATAATCTGACCTTCCAGTTGCTATAATTGCATCATCTCTTACTTCCTCAATTTCTTCAGGTGTAATTTCAGGATCTGGATTTGCACAAGCAAAAATAATCGGGTTTTTTGCCATTTTTTTTACCATATCCTTTGTTAAAGCACCTTTTGCAGACAATCCTAAAAATACATCCGCATTTTTAATTGCATCATTTAAATCTCGATCTTGTGTTTCAATTGCATGACTTGATTTCCATTGATTTAAATTTTCTCTTCCTCGAAATATTACACCCTGTCTATCAATCATCGTTATATTTTTTTGAGGTACACCACTTTTTTTAAATAAATTTGTACAGGCCATTGCAGATGCACCAGCACCATTTACGACTACTTTTATTTTATCAATTTTTTTCTTATTAATGTCGAGAGCATTTATTAATGCTGCTGTAGTGATTATTGCAGTGCCATGTTGATCATCATGAAAAACAGGTATATCCAAAATTTCTTTGAGTTTTTCTTCAATAATAAAACAATCAGGAGCTGCAATATCCTCAAGATTTATACCACCAAAGCTTGGTGCAAAATTTTTTATACTATTTATAATCTCATCAGGATTGTTTGAGTCTATCTCAAGATCGATTGAGTCTATGTCAGCAAATCTTTTAAATAAAACTGCTTTTCCTTCCATCACAGGTTTAGATGCTAAAGCACCTAGATTACCCATACCTAAGATAGCTGAACCATTACTAATAACAGCAACTAAATTTCCTTTACTTGTATAGTCAAATGCAGCCTCAGGATTATTGCTAATAGCTCTTACTGGAGCAGCAACCCCAGGAGAATAAGCTAATGCAAGATCTCTCTTGGTAGTCATATTCTTCGATGATGAAATTTCAATCTTACCCGGTTTCTTATAACTATGAAAATCTAGTGCTTCTTTATCAGTGTAATGATCTATTTTTGTTTTTTTCATTTATCTTAATTAGGTGTACAAATGGGGTAAAATTAAGACTAATATGATTTATGAATCTAGTTAAGTCAACAGGCACTTTTGGTTTTTATACTATAATCAGCAGAATACTTGGTTATTTAAGGGATGTA
>CABXVQ010000043.1:0-2692 GCA_902515605.1 uncultured Pelagibacteraceae bacterium | reverse complement strand
GAAATTGATATACAACTTGATCACCCCACTTGAAAGCCATCTCACATCCAGCAAGATAAAATTCCCACATTCTAAAAAATCTCTCATCAAACATCTTAATAATTTTTTCCTTATTTTTTATGCAATTTTCTTTCCAATGTCTCAAAGTGTGAGAATAATGAAGTCTTAAGACCTCTATATCAGTCACAATCAAGCCTGCTTTTTCTATCGGAGTTGTTACTTCACTTAAGCTAGGAGTATACCCTCCTGGAAAAATATATTTAGTTATCCATGGATGAGGATCTCTTGGTGGATTTACTGAACCAATTGTGTGTATTAAAGATACTCCATCTTCATTCAAAAGTTTTTCTATTTGTTTAAAAAATTTTTTGTAAAACTTTCTTCCTACATGTTCAAACATCCCTACACTTACTATTCTATCAAATTTTTCATTAAGTTCTCTATAATCTATTAGCTTAAACTTTACCTGATTTTCTAAATTCAAATCTTTAGCTTTTTGATTACAGTAATTAAATTGATTCTCAGATAAAGTAATCCCAGTGACTTCGCAACTTGCAGCTTTAGCAATATCAAATGCTAATGAACCCCAGCCACAACCTATATCTAAAACTTTTTGATTATCCTTTATGTTTAATTTTTTAATTATATGTTGGATCTTATTATTTTGTGCTACTTCTAAAGTATCATTATCATTTTTAAAATATGCACAAGAATACTGTCTTTTAGAATCTAAAAATAAATCATACAAATCATCAGAGATATCATAGTGATGGGATACATTCATCTTTGATTTTTTTATAAAATTAAAATTCGTCAGGTACCTATATGAGCCTCTTAGACGGTTAATTAAATAACTAAAAAAATTCAGTTCTCCTCTTCCAAAATTCATTAAAGCTAAATCTAAAAAATCAGTAAGAGAACCATTTTCAATAACTATTTCTCCATTTGTATAGGCCTCACCAAAATATAAGTCTGGGTGAAATAATAATTTATAATTTAGATCCTTTTTTAAGATTTTTAATTTCATGGGATTATTTCCAGGTTCTCCAATTATATAATCTTTTGAATTAGCATCAGTCAAAATGAACCCACCTTTTTTAAAAACCTTGTTTAAAAATCTAGCTAATTGCATATCAAGCTGCCATTTTAGAATTAAGTTTAAAGTCTAAATTATTCAAATTATCTATTAAATCTTTTTGTTCATTCGCATTTAGAAGTCTTAATGGAGGTAAAATATTTTCATAAATTTTATTCTCTTTAGAATAAAAGGTATGCAATCCTGAAATCAGGTTATACTTATCAAAATTTTTTCTTACTTCACACAATTTTTGATTATAAGATTGTTCCTTTCCAGAAAAAAAATCATCATAAACTTTTCTAGAAAGTTCAGCTGTTGCATTACAAGTTGCAGTTATTATACCTGAACAGCCTAGCTGTAGGCCTTTTAATAGTTTAAGTTCAGAACCAGGAAAAATAGAAAAATTTTCTAATTTTAAACTTTCAAATAAATTATAAGAACTGTCTTTAACACCTACTATCTGATCTGGAAATTTTTCTACAAGCTCCTCAATACATTCTACACTAAATTTATACCCGCAAAGCTTCTCAAAATTATAAAGAACAATCTTGCACGAAGGGACTGCTTCTATTATTTTTGAGTAAAATTGTATTACTTCTTTATCACCATACTTGTAATACGCCGGAGGCATAATTAAAAACTTTTTAAAACTTAATGAAGTAGCTACTCTCATAAAATTGATTGTTTCATTCAACGAATTTAAGCCTGTGCCTATTAAATGCTTATCCTTATATTTACTGGCTGAAAGATTATTTAGAAGTTTGATTTTTTCTGAAACAGATATTAATTGAGCCTGACCTGTACTTCCAAATATTGCTGTTCCATGACAACCCTGATCAATGAGCTTTTCAGCATGTTCTATTGTTTTCTCTATATTAAGGCTTAAGTCAGAATTAAAAACTGACATTGTAGCTGCATATATTCCACTTATTTTTGTCATAATAAAAATTTATATAAAAAATATATCTAGTAAAGTTTATAAATACCATATGAAAATATTAGCAGTTCAAAATAGAATGGGAATTGGGGATACTATAATCTTTCTTCCCTTTATTAAGGCTTTATTCGAAAAATATAATTCACCTATAAGTTTACTTGTGAAAGAAAGTTCAAAGGCTGATCAATATTTACATCAAACAAATTATATTGATAAGATTATAACTTTAGAAAGAGATAAAAATAACAATAAGCATAAAGGCTTTATAGGCAGCTTCAATTTAATTAAAGATTTGAAAAAGGAAAATTTTGAAAAAATTTTCATTTTTAATTCATCTTTAAGATTTAATTTAATTGCTAGATTGTCTGGTATCTCTAAAATTTATCAATATCCATTATTTCAAAAAACTGATCAACATATCATTGATACCCCAAAAAAATTTTTTATAGATAAAATAAATTTAAAGGTTTCAGGAGATCCTGAAATTCAAATAGATAATTCGATAATATTAGACTCAATTAAAAAATTTAACATTAATAAAGATGAAACAAATATACTTTTAGGTATTGGAGGTTCTGGCCCAACTAAAAGAGTCCCGTCAAAAATATTTTTATCTGTTATCGAAAAAATATCAAAAACCAAAAATTGTAAATTTTTTCTTGCTACTGGTAAAAATA
>CABXVQ010000042.1:0-2851 GCA_902515605.1 uncultured Pelagibacteraceae bacterium | reverse complement strand
AAAAAAGTAGTAATTGGAACTACTGGGTTTACTAGAAATCAGGAGAATCAAATTAAAAAATATTCAAAAAAGATACCTATCTTAAAAGCTGGAAATATGAGCTTAGGTATAAATTTATTAATGTATTTAACTGAGATTGCTTCAAAAGCATTAAATGATGAATACTTAAGTAAAATATTTGAAGTACACCATAAATATAAAAAAGATTACCCATCGGGAACAGCTTTAATGCTTGGAAAAGGGATTGCAGACGGAAAAAATAAAAACTTATATAATTTAATTGGTAAAAAATTTTTAAATAAAAAATCTTTTCCTTACGGAAAAAGAATTAATTTTAACTCAATTAGAAAAGGTGAAATTATTGGAGAACATGAGGTAAACTTCTCAAGTGGAAAAGAGATAATTACTTTAAACCACGAAGCCTTTGATAGAGCACTTTACTCTGATGGAGCTTTGACTGCCTCTAAATGGTTAATGAAAAAAAGACCAGGATTATATTCTATGAGAGATTTGCTCAACTTTTCGTAATGAATGAAAAACAGAAAGCGAAAATTATACTTAACACTTTAAACAAAATTTATCCTAAAGCACCAGTCCCTCTCAAGAGTAAAAATACTTTTACGTTATTAATCTCAGTACTTCTTTCAGCACAGTGTACTGATGTTAATGTTAATAATGTGACAAAAAATATATATCCAAAGTATTTTAAACCAGAACACTTTGTAAAATTAGGTAGAAAAAAAATTGAAAAATTAATCAAAAAAATTGGTATTTTTAGGATTAAAGCAAAAAGTATTTACTTAATGTCTAAACAAATTTTAGAAAAACATAATGGAAAAATACCTAAAACTTTTGAAGAGCTTGAAAAACTACCTGGTGTAGGCCATAAAACAGCTAGTGTGGTGATGTCCCAAGGTTTTGGATATCCAGCTTTTGCAGTTGATACTCATATTCATAGACTTGCACAAAGATGGGGTTTAACGAACGGAAAAAATGTGGTTCAAACAGAAAAAGATTTAAAACGAATATTTCCAAAAAAAACTTGGTCTAAACTTCATTTACAAATAATTTTTTATGGCAGAGAATATTGTAAGGCAAGAGACTGTTATGGCCTAACTTGTAAAATATGTACTACTTGCTACCCAAATAGAAAAAAACCTGTTATTACCAAAAAAGCTTGATATGAAAATTTTAGGAATAGGGAATGCTATAGTAGACGTCATTTGTAAAGTGGATGATAGTTTTATTGCAAAAAATAATCTTACGAAGAGTACAATGAAATTATTTTTTGATGAAAATGAATTCAAAAAATTATTAACTGATCTTAAAATAGAAAAAACTGTTTCTGGTGGATCTGTAGCAAACTCAATAGTTGGTATTTCCCAACTTGGTGATGAAGTGGGTTTTATTGGTAAAGTTTCAGATGATGATTTTGGTAGCAAATACGAAGAAGGTTTAAAAAAGGAAAATGTAAAATATTTTTATTCAAAAAAGAAAGAAGTATTACCAACAGGTACTTGTTTAATATTAATTACTCCTGACTCTGAAAGAACTATGTGTACGTTTTTAGGAACAGCAGGAAAAATAGATGCCAATGATGTTAATTCTGATGTAATTAAAAAAAGTGAAATAATATTTTTAGAAGGTTACCTATGGGATGAGGGGGAACCCAAAAAGGCATTTGATAAAGCTATTAGTAGTGCAAACAAAGTAGCTATGTCACTTTCCGATCAGTTTTGTGTAGATAGACATAAACCCCATTTTTTAAATTTAGTAAAAAACAAATTAGATATAACTTTTGCTAATGAACAAGAAATAATGTCTTTAATAAATACTAAATCATTCAGTGATGTAATTTCTTTTGCAAAAAATCTTAAAAACAATGTTGTTATTACTCGAGGTGAGGAAGGAGCAATTTCAATCAAAGATAAAGAAGTAATAGAATGTCCAGCAAAAAAAAACTTAGACATAGTGGATCTGACAGGTGCTGGAGATTTATTTGCTGCAGGTTATTTACATGGTATAATTAATAAAATGGACGTTAAAAATTCATTAGCAAAAGGTGCAGAAATGTCTTCTAAAATAATACAACAATTTGGTGCAAGACTTTAATGAAAATTCTCAATTTTTTTCCACTTTCAATACTTCACGATCAAATAAACTTAAGTGATGAAAAAAAAAATTCTCTTTTAGATGAAGTAAAAGATATGAAAAATAACTCAAAAAATTCTAACCCCAAGCCTGATGACCGTTCTTGGACTGGTGATACACAGGGGTATGAATTTATTCATAAAAATTCCAAGTTTAGTGATTTTTTTTTAGAATTAAAAAACAAAATTGACTTATATTTGGATTTTTTAAAGATAGATAAAAATCAAATCGAAACTTATATCCAAAGATCTTGGGTAACTATATCTAATGGAAAGGAGGCAATTGCTGAACACCAACATTTACAATCTCATTTGTCTTTTGCTTACTACTTAAAGAAAACCCCAGAGGACTCAAATTTTGTTTTGCATGATGAAGTTTTTCGAAATGAATTTATACCTGGTCTATTTAGTTCTAAGACATTAAAGGATAAAAAAGTAATAAAAGAAATGTCAATATCAACTGCACCCAAAATTATAGTTACTGTAAAAGAGAATGATATTGTACTTTTTCCTTCAAAAACACTTCACAGTACTGAACCAAATAAATCAAATAATGAACGTATATCTATTTCAGGTGATATTACCTTTTTAAGTAAAGATTCAAGTCTTTTAGAACATTTAACGCCAAGTTTTAAAAATTGGAATAAATTATAATTTCTTAATTTTTCTCAAACGCTTAAAACTTCCCTTCCCTTTTTTAG
>CABXVQ010000041.1:0-2916 GCA_902515605.1 uncultured Pelagibacteraceae bacterium | reverse complement strand
AAGATTGGATAAAACAAAAAAAGATAAGGAAAATAAAGACAATTTAGAAGAGAAATAATGCTTAATTCAACTTGTAGATTCAAATTTTAACCCTATATGAAAGTAATAAATAAATAATATGAGTAAAATAATTGGAATAGATTTAGGTACAACAAACTCTTGTGTCGCTATAATGGAAGGTAGCCAAGCAAAAGTTTTAGAAAATACTGAAGGTGCTAGAACAACACCATCAGTAGTTGCCTTTACTGATGAAAAAGAAAAATTAATTGGTCAGCCTGCTAAAAGACAAGCTGTGACAAATCCTGAAAATACGATTTTTGCAGTTAAGAGATTGATTGGTCGAAACTTTGAAGATCCAACTGTCAAAAAAGATATTGAGGCAGCTCCATTTAAAATAGTAAACTCTGAAAAAGGAGATGCTTGGATTGAAGCTAAAGGAGAAAAGTATTCACCATCACAAATTTCAGCTTTTATTTTACAAAAAATGAAAGAAACTGCTGAAAAATATTTAGGGCAGTCTGTGACAAAAGCTGTGATTACTGTTCCAGCTTATTTTAATGACGCTCAAAGACAAGCTACAAAAGATGCAGGTAAGATTGCCGGCTTAGAGGTTTTAAGAATTATTAATGAACCGACTGCAGCTTCACTAGCATATGGTTTAGATAAAAAACAAAATAAAAAAATTGCTGTTTATGATTTAGGTGGAGGTACTTTTGATGTTTCTATTTTAGAATTGGGTGATGGAGTATTTGAAGTTAAATCTACAAATGGTGACACATTTTTAGGTGGAGAAGACTTTGATAACGCAGTCGTAGAATATCTTATAGGTGAATTTAAAAAAGATAGTGGTATTGATTTAAAATCTGATAAATTAGCTCTGCAAAGGCTGAAGGAAGCAGCAGAAAAAGCAAAAATAGAATTATCTGCAGCAGAACAAACAGATATAAATTTACCATTTATAACAGCAGATAAAACTGGTCCTAAACATATTAATTTAAAAATGACTAGAGCAAAGTTAGAGGCATTAGTTGAAGATCTAATAGCTAGAACTATCCCACCATGTAAAACAGCATTAAAAGATGCAGGGGTATCAGCTAGCGATGTAGATGAAATAGTAATGGTCGGTGGTATGACTAGAATGCCGAAAGTAGTTTCTGAAGTTAAAAATTTTTTTGGTAAAGAACCTAATAAAAGTGTAAATCCTGATGAAGTAGTGGCGATGGGTGCTGCTATTCAAGCAGGTGTATTACAAGGTGATGTGAAGGATGTGCTTTTACTTGATGTTACACCATTATCTCTTGGTATAGAAACCCTAGGTGGAGTATCTACTAAACTTATAGAAAAAAATACAACAATCCCTACTAAAAAAAGCCAAGTATTTTCAACAGCTGAGGATAACCAACCAGCTGTTTCAATAAGAGTGCTTCAAGGAGAAAGGGAGATGGCAACTGACAACAAGTTGCTTGGTAATTTTGAATTGGTTGGAATCGCACCTGCACCAAGAGGAGTGCCTCAAGTTGAAGTAACTTTCGATATTGATGCTAATGGAATAGTAAATGTGTCAGCTAAAGATAAAGGCACAGGTAAAGAACAAAAAATTCAAATTCAAGCCTCAGGTGGATTGAGTGATGAAGAAATTGAAAAAATGGTTAAAGATGCTGAAGCAAATAAGGAAGTAGATAAAAAGAAAAGAGAGTCAGTCGATGTAAGAAATCAAGCGGATACCTTAATACACTCAACTGAAAAAAATCTTAAGGAACATGGGGCTAAAATTTCTGATGCTGAAAAGAAAGCAATAGAAGACGGATCGAGTGCATTAAAAGAGGCTTTAAAAGGTGAAGATATTGAAGATATAAAAAAGAAAACTGAGGCTTTAGTTCAATCTTCAATGAAACTTGGAGAAGCTATTTATAAATCACAACAAAATGTTAAACCGGACTCTAATAAAGATGACGGAAAAGACGATAAAGGAAAAAAAGACGATAATGTTGTTGATGCGGATTTTGAAGAAGTGAAGGACGAGAATAAAGAAAAAAGCGCTTAACTGACATCTATTTGTCCAGGTTAAATACATGGCTAAAAGAGATTATTACGATGTCCTAGGCATCAATAAAAGCGCCAGTCCTGAAGACATAAAATCAGCTTATAGAAAGTTAGCAGTAAAATACCACCCAGATAAAAATCCTGGAGATAAGTCTGCTGAAGACAAATTTAAAGAAGCTAGTGAAGCTTACGGAATTCTTTCTGACAAGTCCAAAAAAGAAAACTATGATAACTTCGGTCATGCAGCATTTGAAAATGGTGGTGGAGGTCAAGGTGGCTTTGGAGGATTTAGTGGAGCAGATTTCTCAGATATATTTGAAGATTTTTTTGGAGACTTTGGAGGTGGAAGAAGAAGCTCAAGAGGACGAAGTTCTAATAATAGAGGGTCAGACTTAAGATATGATTTATCAATCACATTAGAGGAAGCCTATTCAGGAAAAAAACAAAACATACAATTCTCTACTTCTGAGAAATGTAATACTTGTAAGGGTAATGGATCAAAACCTGGGTATAATCCTGATAGATGTTCATATTGTGGTGGAAATGGAAGAGTTAGATCTAATCAAGGTTTTTTTACTGTTCAACAAACATGCCCTCAATGTGCAGGAAGTGGTGAAGAAATAACTAATCCTTGTGGAGATTGTAGTGGCCAGGGAAACAGACAGACAACAAAAAAAGTTTCTGTAACTATTCCGAAAGGGGTAGATGACGGGACAAGAATTAGGCTTGCAGGAAAAGGAGAAGCTGGAACTAGAGGGGGAACAAGTGGAGATTTATATTTGTTTATTAATGTAAAATCACATGAACTTTTTAAAAGGTCAGATGTAAATTTATTTTTTGAATTTCCAATTTCTATTGCTGATGCTGCTCTCG
>CABXVQ010000040.1:0-3046 GCA_902515605.1 uncultured Pelagibacteraceae bacterium | reverse complement strand
ACAGCTTAGTAAAACCCCCCTCTGTACCTGGGGCCATTTCATTCCTAATTCTTATATTAGCAAAAGTTCCTCTCATCATAACCTCATGATTACCTCTTCTTGAACCATAGGAATTATAATCTTTGGGTAATATTTGATGTTTCATAAAATATTCACCAGTAGGGCTTTCTTTCTGAATATTTCCAGCGGGTGAAATGTGATCTGTTGTGACCATATCACCTAAGATCAGTAATGGTCTAGCATCTTTAATTTCTTGAAAACCCTCTGGTTCATCTGGAAGGTTGTCAAAAAAAGGAGGTTTTTTTACATAGGTAGAATTTTCTTCCCAATTATAAATGCTTGTTTTTTCTGTTTTGATTTCTTGCCACTGTTTTGGTCCTTCAGAAACATTTGAGTATCTTTTAACAAACATTTCAGCGTTTAAAGATGATTTAAGAGTTTCTTCTATTTCTTTATTAGTCGGCCAAATATCTTTCATAAAAATATCATTTCCATTTTTATCTTTTCCAAAAGAGTCTTTGTACAAATCAAATTCCATATGTCCCGCTAAAGCATAAGCAACTACTAAAGGAGGAGATGCTAAATAATTTGCTTTAATATGAGGAGAAATTCTTCCTTCAAAATTTCTATTTCCAGATAAAACTGAAACACCGTAAATATCTTCTTTTTGGATAGCTTCAACTATATTATCTGCCAATGGACCAGAATTTCCAATGCATGTAGTGCAGCCATAACCAACCAAATTAAAACCTAATTTATCTAAATAAATATTTAAGCCAGCTTTCGCTAAATAATCTGTAACCACTTGAGACCCTGGAGCTAACGAAGTTTTTACCCAAGGTTTTACATCAAGACCAAGCTCTACAGCTTTTTTTGCAAGCAAACCTGCTCCTATAAGAACGTTTGGATTTGAAGTATTTGTGCAAGATGTAATTGCTGCAATTAGAATAGATCCATCTTTTATTTCATAATCAGTATTAGGAACTTTAGCTATTGAGAAATCTTTTTTATTAGTTATTTCTTTAAAACTTTTTTTAAAGCTTGTTGATGCATCAGTTAGCAAAACTTTGTCTTGAGGTCTTTTTGGTCCAGAAATTGTAGGTACTATTGTAGACATATCCAAAGTTAAAGTATCTGTAAATTCAATATCATCACTCGCCCATAATCCTTGAGCTTTTGCATACTCTTCCACTATTTTTACTGTGGACTGATCTCTTCCAGAAAATTTTAAATATTTTAAAGTCTCATCATCTATTGGAAAAAATCCACACGTTGCACCATACTCTGGAGCCATATTTGCTATTGTTGCTCGATCAGCTAGAGTTAAATTCTTCAAACCATCACCATAAAACTCTACAAATTTCCCAACAACACCTTTATCTCTTAACATTTTAACAACTGTTAAAACTAAGTCTGTAGCTGTAGTGCCCTCAGGCATTTTATTTTTTACTTCAAAACCAATAACTTCTGGAATTAACATAGATATTGGCTGACCTAACATTCCTGCTTCTGCTTCTATACCTCCAACACCCCATCCTAAAACAGATAAGCCATTAACCATTGTTGTATGACTATCTGTACCAACAAGTGTATCAGGAAATAAATAATTTTGACCCTCGTGCTCAGCTGACCAAACAACTTTTGAAAGATATTCAAGATTAACTTGATGACAAATCCCCGTTCCTGGTGGAACTATTCTAAAGTTATTAAATGCCTGTTGTCCCCATTTGAGAAAAGAGTATCGTTCTCCATTTCTATTAAATTCAATTTCAACATTTTTATCAAAAGAGTCTGCTTTTGCAGATTGGTCTACTTGTACCGAGTGGTCAATAACAAGGTCTACAGCTGAAAGAGGGTTAATTGTATTTGGATCTTTATTTTTGTCCTTAACAGCTTCTCGCATAGCAGCAAGATCTGCTACTGCAGGTATTCCAGTATAGTCTTGAAGTAAAACTCTTGCTGGTCTATATGCTATTTCAGTTTTAGATTTTTTTTCTTTTAGCCAATTTTTTATTGCTTCAATTTGATTTTTAGTAACTGACAAGTCATCTTCATATCTTAAAAGATTTTCAAGTAATACCTTAAGGGATTTGGGTAGCTTTGATATACCATTTAGGCCATTAGTCTCAGCTTTAGATAAAGAAAAAATTTTAAAGTCTTTATTATTAATCTTTATTTCTGTTAATGAATTGTATGAATTTTTTGTACCTGGTTTCATGTATTATATATAAAAAGTAATTATGCTTAAAATAAGAAGCAGTGACATAACACAATTAAAGTATTTAATAAATTTCTCATTTGTCGCAAATTTCCTAAGATATTTACCTACAAATGTCCAAAAAGTAATGCTGCTTAAAGAAACTAAGAATGCAAAAAGAATAACTTGAGTCGCATATTTAAAATAGTTCTCTCCATTTTCGACATAAGTTGATACAATAATTATACCAATTAATACACCTTTAGGATTTAAGAATTGAAAAAGAAATGTCTCAATGAACTTTACTGGGTTTTCATTTTTTTTCTCACTATCTATCTTAGAAAAATAAATTTTATAAGCTAAGTAAACTAAAAAAATACTTCCTAAATATTTTAAAGAAACTTGAATAATAGGAAATATTTTGAAGACATTAACTAAACCAATTGTTAATAGAAAAATAAGAAAAGTAAATCCTAATGCAACTCCAAAAATATGTGGTAATGTTTTTTTTATACCAAAATTAAAACCTGAATAAGAAGCTATTACATTGTTCGGACCTGGGGTGTAGGCTGCTACTATCCAAAACAAAGCCATTGATAAAATTTCAGGGTGCATGAAATTAGGCTATAGGAAGACCGTTTTCAGATTTTTGAGATGGATGTACTAAGATTACTTTTCCTTCTTTATCGATTGAACCTAAAATCAAAACTTGTGAAACTACTCCAGCAATATTTTTTTCAGCAAAATTGCAAACACCTATAACTTGTTTACCTTTTAAATTTTCTTCATTGTAGTAATGAGTAATCTGAGCTGATGATTGCTTAATACCAATTTCTTCTCCAAAATCTA
>CABXVQ010000039.1:0-3903 GCA_902515605.1 uncultured Pelagibacteraceae bacterium | reverse complement strand
ATATCAGCAACTAAGACATCAATTGTTTATTCTGTTAAAGGAAACCATAATTTAGATTTAAAAAGTTTAATTAAAAAATATAACAAAAAATATTCTATTTTAAAATTTAGTGACTTTGGTTCTTTTGAATTAAAAGCATCCAATCTTAGATCTTATTATCACAAGAATATTTTAGCTTTTGGTGATTTATTACACAAGTTACATCCATTAGCAGGCCAAGGTTTTAATATGTCAATTAGGGATATAAAAGTAATTTTTGAGTTAATAAAATTTAAATTAGATATTGGATTAGAAATAGATAGTTCGGTATGTATCGATTTCGAGAAAAGAGCAAAACACAAAAATTATCTTTTTTCAAAAGGTATTGATTTAGTTTATGAGTTTTTTAATCTTGAGAGTAAAATAAATAATAATGTTTTAACTAAATCCATCCAGTTTTTTGGAAAAAATAAATTTTTAAATAGATCTTTTGAAAAAATTGCGAATAATGGATTACAAATATAAAATTATTGAACAGTTGTATTATTGTAATTATCGAAAGAGTAGGTGGTTAATATTTCAGAAATTTTAGTTTTTCTTAATTCTAAATTTTTCGCCTCTAATAAAATTTGTTTTTCTTCTAGAGTAAATGGGGATGCCATTGCTAAAGCGTTTATGGTTTCATCTAGACTTTGTTTTTCTAATGCTTTCCAATTAATTACAAATCCTCTTTTTTCAAAAAGAGTTTTAAGATCTTTAAAAATAAGTTTTAAATCTGAAAATTGAAGATTTTCTTTTTTACTATTTAGATCATCATAAAAATCAGTAAAGTTCACCTCGCATTCTCTGTATTGTTTACTTGATTTGATTTCATTTATAATCTTAAATCTAATTAGTCCTTTAAGCTCTATCAAAAACTGACCATTATCGTTTTCTTTAAAACTCATTATTTTGCCCATACAACCTATTTCATGTAATTTTGGAGCTTGAGTAATATCCTCAACAGATGTTCTGGGCTGGATCATTCCAATAAACTTGTTTGACCGCATACTATCATTGATCATATCAATATATCTAGGCTCAAATATATTCAGAGGCACCGTAGTTTTTGGAAAAATTATAAAATTACTTAATGGAAATACAGAGACTATTTTTGGCAAATCATCTTTTTTCATATTTTCAATATATCATATTTAATATTGCTTGAATTAAAAAAAACAACTATTTATACTAATTTAATTTTTGCGGGCATAGCTCAGTGGTAGAGCGTCTCGTTGCCAACGAGAAGGTCGAGGGTTCGACCCCCTTTGCCCGCTCCATAAAATGTTTTTTGAATGATAACTTGGATTGCATCATACCCCAAAAGTGGAAATACTTTTTTAAGGTCATTGTTATCAGCTTATTTTTTTTCAGATTCTGGTAAGTTTGAATTTGATTTATTGTATAATATTTTACAGTTTCCTTCATTGAAATTTTCAAAAAATGACATGTCATCAAGAAAAGAGACAGCACAAAACTGGATTTTAAATCAAAATCATTTTTTTAGTCATAAAGATGTTTTTTTAAAAACTCATAACTCTTTAGAAGAGTTTGATGGATATAAGTTTACTTCACAAAAACAAACTAAAGGTGCCATTTATATAGTTAGAGATCCAAGAAATGTTATTTTATCTATGAGTCATCATTACTCACTATCTTACAAAACGTCATATGAGAAAATTGTTGATAAAAAATCGTCATTAATTGAAAAAACTTTTAATGAAGATCACAGTAATTTTACCTTTTTAGGAAGCTGGTCTGATCATTATAAGTCTTGGAGAGATAATAAGGATTTTAAAGTTTTATTTATAAAATATGAAGATTTTGAAGAAAATATTGTACCTGTTTTTAAAAAGGTAATTAATTTTATAAATGAACTAAGAAATGAAACAAATAAAATAGATGATAACAAATTTTTTAATGCAATAAAATCCACAAACTTTGCAAGTTTAAAAAATAAAGAAAATACCTTTGGGTTTGAAGAAAGCGTTTATTCTGATAAAGGAAAAAAAATTAACTTTTTTAATCTTGGTTTCCAAAATAAATGGCAAAATAAACTACCAGATGATATAGTTAAGAAAGTAAATAAAGATTTGAATAAAGAAATAATAGAATTAGGATATAATTTAAATGAATAAACTTTTAGAAAAAAAATGTGTTCCTTGTGAAGGTGGGGTAGTCCCATTTGATATTTCAGAAATCCATAAATATCAAAAAATGGTAGATGGTTGGAATATCATCAAAGATAAAAAAGATATTTATTTTTTAGAAAAGCAATTTAGTTTCAAAAATTTTTTAGATAGTCAAAAATTTGTTAACGAAGTAGGAAAGATATCGGAGGAAGAGGGACACCATCCAGAAATCACATTTGGTTGGGGCTATGCAAAAATCAACATAACCACACATGCAATTGAAGGGTTATCAGAAAATGATTTTATTTTAGCTGCAAAAATTGACAAAATTTAGTGTCTAAAATGTCTAGTCTTGGAAAAGATTAATACAGTTCCCGTTGCATTAGCAAAGTTTATTACTTCTTTATCATTAATTGATCCTGAAGGTTGAACAACTGCAGTAACTCCTGCCTGGACTAATTTTTCAATACCATCAACAAAAGGAAAAAAAGCATCAGACGCAGCTATAATCTCTGTCTTTAAATTCCTAAATTTTTTCATTTTATCAATAGCAATTTGACAGCTGTCGAGTCTACTTGGTTGACCCGAACCAATACCCACCGTTGTTTTATTATCCACTAGAACTATTGCATTAGATTTTACATATCTACAAACGTTAAAAGCAAATATCAAATTATCAAATTGTATTTTAGTAGGCTTCTTTTTTGAGACAATTTTAAAGTCATTTTTAGAAAATATTTTTTTATCTTCAGACTGTACTAAAATAGAACTGTTAAGAGAATTAAATTTAAATATCTCATTTTGTGAAAAGTTAGATGCATCAATAAGTCTTAAATTTTTTTTTGATTTTAATATTTTAAGTGCATTTTTTTCAAATCCATTAGCAACGATTACCTCAAGAAAAATTTTATTAAGTTCAAGAGCCAATTTTTTATCAATTTTAAAATTACAAGATACAATCCCACCAAAAGCACTTGTTGGATCACAAGCTAAAGCAGCTTTATAACTATCTAATTTATTTTTAAGAATTGAAACACCACAAGGGTTTGCGTGTTTTACTATAGCTGTACCAATATTTTTTGGTAGACTTTTTGATATTGCTAAAGCAGAAAAAATATCATTATAATTATTATAACTAAGCTGTTTACCATGTATTTTATTAATCTTTAAATTTGTGTTTTTTGAGTAAATTGCACTCATTTGATGAGGATTTTCACCGTATCGTAGTTTCTCTATCAAATTACCGTAAAAGATTCTTTTTTGAGGAAAGTATGTTTTAGAGTCCATGTTTAAGTAATTTGATATAACAGAGTCATAATAAGCAGTTTCTCCAAAAGCTAATAGTGACATATCTTTTCTAAACTTTAATGTAGTGGACCCTTTATTCGTTTTTAACTGGTCTATAAGTTCAGGATATTGTTTTATAGAGGTAATAACAGTTACATCACTATAATTTTTTGCAGATGCTCTGACCATTGCTGGTCCACCTATGTCAATATTTTCCAAAATTTTTTCATGTTTTTTTGTTTTTTCTAGGGTTTTTTCAAATGGATAAAAGTTTACAATAACCAAATCTATATTTTCGAACTTATTATTTTTAAGTTGCTTTTGATGTAATTTATTATTTCTTTTACTTAAAATTCCAGCATGAATTTTTGGATGTAAAGTTTTTACTCTACCTCCAAGGATTTCTTTAAAACCAGTAAAATCTGAAACCTCAGAACAATCAAATTTTAATCTTTTTATAGTTTTA
>CABXVQ010000038.1:0-4161 GCA_902515605.1 uncultured Pelagibacteraceae bacterium | reverse complement strand
AAAAAAAAACGATTTTCAGCTTGTCGTCATTCCATCTATGAGAACACCAAAAAATTCAATTGACTATGCTAAAGAATATTTTGGGGAAAATCATACAATTATTGATAATATTGATAAAAAAGCTTATTTATCTGCTTTATCAATATCTCAAAGTATAGTGGTAACTTGTGACTCAAGCTCAATGATTTCAGAGGCAGCTTTAACTGGAAAACCTATTTATGTCGCAAATATTTTACCTAGAAAAAATGATAAAAGATTTCAAAAATTTAGAAAATTATTTAGAGAATTAAATATAATTAGAAATTTAGGTGAGGAAGAGGAAAATTGGAACTATCAAAAACTAGATGAAACTAATAGAGTAGCAAAAATAATTAAACAAAAAATTAATTCTTAATGTCTTTTATCAATTCAATTCAAAAGCAATCTAAAAAACATAAATTTCCATTTGATCATTATGAGTATTACGATGCACTTACTGATGCTGCAATAGACGAAATTGTCAAGGCTGATATTCCAGATGTGAGTAAACATAATCTAAATTATGATGGAACAAGAGCGATTGATGGAGGTGCTGCAGAATTTAGAAAAGGAGATTCTTCTGGAGGTAAGGCAATTAAATTTAGATGTTTTATAACAAAAGATAATGCTTCACAATTTCCTCATTTAGTAAAATTTATTAATGAACTACAATCAAAAGAGGTTTATGAAAATATTTCAAAAATGATAAATAAAGATTTATCAAATTCATATGTTCGGTTGGAAGTTATCTGTGATCGAGAGGGTTTTTGGTTGAAGCCTCATTGTGACATTAAGGAAAAACTAATGTCTGGTTTAATTTTTGTAAATAATGCAAATGAATCTGAGGACTTAGGTACAGATTTTTATAACGAGAAATTAGAAAAAGTTAAAACAGTTCCTTATAAGCATAATTATGGATATTTGTTTACTAGTGGACCAAATACTTGGCATGGGATGGAAAAGAAGAAAATAGTTAAAGAAAGAAGATGTATCCAAGTAAACTATGTGACTTTCGAAACTGATTGGAAAGTAAATACTTAAATATCCTGTAGAGAATTGACTTCTAATTTTTTAGTTTTAAGAGATTTAATAGCCTCTAAACATGCAAGTGCAGTTGACATGTTAGTACAGTATGGAACTTTGTTTTTAAGCGTTCCTCTTCTAAGAGCTATTGCATCATTTAATCTGTGTTCACTATTTCCACCTCCAGTATTTATTACCAATGCAATTTTCTTAGAGTCTAAAACATCAACTATGTGAGGTGAGCCACTACTGACCTTATTTATAATTTTACATCTCATACCATGTTTTCTGATATACTCTGCAGTTCCCTTTGTAGCACAAAGAGAAAATTTAAGTTTTATTAATTCTTTTGCTAAACCAATTCCCTCGTCTTTATGAGAATTTTTTAAAGAAATAAAAGCAAGACCTTGCTTAGGCAAAGAGTTAGCTGAAGCTATTTGACTTTTAGCAAACGCCATTCCAAAGTTTTTGTCAAATCCCATAACTTCCCCAGTTGATTTCATTTCAGGACCCAAAAGTAAATCACTATTAGGAAATTTATTAAATGGAAACACTGCCTCTTTAACAGCAAACATACCATTAGATTTATCTTTTAAATTAAACTTAGATAATTTTTCTCCAGCCATCACTCTTGAAGCAATTTTAGCAAGAGGTAGACCTTTTGCTTTTGAAACAAATGGTACTGTTCTACTTGCCCTCGGGTTCACTTCGATAACATAAATTTCATCTTTTTTGATAGCAAACTGAATGTTCATGAAACCTTTTACCTTTAAAGCTAAAGCTAATTTTTTAGTTTGATTTTGAATTTCTTTAATCAAAAAAGGCTTAATTGATATAGGAGGTAAGCTACAAGCTGAGTCTCCTGAATGAATTCCAGCTTCTTCTATATGCTGCATAATACCAGCAACATGTACTTTTTTTCCGTCAGATATTGCATCTACATCTACCTCCATTGCATGATCAATAAATTTGTCTATTAAAATCGGGTTATCATCCGCAGCTTTGAATGCTTCTTGAACAAAGTTTTTAAGTTGACTTTTTTCATGAACGATTTCCATCGCTCTTCCACCCAATACATATGAAGGCCTTACCATTAATGGTAAGCCAATCTTTTCAGCTATTTGTATTGCTTGTTTGTAAGTTTTTGCAATTCCACTTTCTGCTTGTTTCAATTTTAATCTGTTAAGAAGATTTCTAAATCTATCTCTATCCTCAGCTAAGTCTATTGAAGTATATTGTGTTCCTAAAATTGGAAGTTTATTCTCATATAAAAATTTTGCTAGTTTAATTGGAGTTTGACCACCGAATTGTGCAATAATACCAATTAAATTACCTTTCTCCCTTTCTCTTTTTATTATGTTAAAAACATACTCCTCTTTTAAGGGCTCAAAATATAATCTGTCACTGGTATCATAATCAGTCGAAACTGTTTCTGGATTACAATTAACCATTATAGTTTCAAAACCAGCTTCTTTAAGAGAAAAACTTGCCTGACAACAGCAATAATCAAATTCAATTCCTTGTCCAATTCTATTTGGACCTCCTCCCAATATTATAATTTTCTTCTTAGCTGATGGATCAGCTTCACACTCAGACTTTATTGAAAAATTTCTTTGATAAGTTGAGTACATATAAGGTGTAAAAGATTTAAATTCAGCAGCACAGGTATCAACTTTCTTGAATACAGGTAAAATTTTAAGAGCAGTTCTTTTTTGCCTTATTATATCTTCCGAAGTATTTGTTAGTTCTGCTAATTTTTTATCAGAAAAACCAATGGATTTTATTCTATTTAATTCATTAAAATTTTTTGGTAATCCTTTGCTTTTGATTTTTAATTCACTATCTATTATTTCTTTTATTTGTTCTAAAAACCAAGGATCAATTTTAGATAATGCAAATATTCTTTTTAAATTAATTTTCTTTCTAATTGCTTCAGCAACTAATAGTAATTTATTAGGAATATTTTCTTTAAGTTTTTTTTCAATTTGTTTTTTATTTAAATCGAAAATTCTATCTAATCCTGAAAAGCCAGTTTCGAGAGAGATCAAAGCTTTCTGAAGCGACTCTTTGAAATTTCTACCTATTGCCATTGCTTCTCCAACAGACTTCATTGATGTACCTAAAGTTGCTGGGGAAGTCGAAAATTTTTCAAAAGTAAATCTTGGAATTTTAGTTACCACATAGTCTATACTTGGCTCGAATGATGCTGGAGTTACTTTAGTAATTTCATTTTTTAATTCATCCAAAGTATAACCAACAGCAAGTTTAGCTGCAACTTTTGCGATTGGAAATCCAGTTGCTTTTGATGCAAGAGCAGATGATCTAGATACTCTTGGGTTCATTTCAATCACCACCATACGACCATTTTTAGGATTTATAGCAAATTGAACATTTGAACCACCTGTTTCAACTCCAATTTTTCTTAAACAAGCAATAGAAGCATTTCTCATTACCTGGTATTCTTTATCGGTTAAAGTGAGTGCTGGGGCAACAGTTACAGAGTCTCCGGTATGTATTCCCATTGGATCAACATTTTCAATTGAGCAGATGATTATACAATTATCTTTTTTATCTCTTACAACTTCCATTTCGAATTCTTTCCAACCCTCTAAACATTCCTCTACTAGAACTTGGCTAACAGGGGATTCGTGCAAACCAGTTTTGATAATTTTTAAGTAGTCCTTTTTATTCTTAGCTATTCCTCCACCTAAACCTCCTAGTGTAAATGCAGGCCTAATAATTGCAGGTAACCCAATTTTTTTTAAAACTTTAGAAGATTGGTTTATGTTATTAACGATTTCAGATTTAGGTAAATCTAAACCAATATCAATCATATTTTTTCTGAACTTCTTTCTATCTTCTGCATTAGCAATAGCTTTAGAATTTGCTCCAATTAGCTCTATTTTGTATCTTTTTAAAATTCCTTTTTTTTCTGCTTCCATTGCTAGATTGAGAGCAGTTTGACCTCCCATTGTGGGTAAGATTGCATCTGGTTTTTCTTTTTTGAGAATTTTTTCTAAAACCTCTAAAGTAATAGGCTCAATATAAGTTTTATCAGCAACATCTGGATCAGTCATAATTGTTGCTGGATTTGAATTAATTAACACAACCTTGTATCCC
>CABXVQ010000037.1:0-4195 GCA_902515605.1 uncultured Pelagibacteraceae bacterium | reverse complement strand
TTAGCGAATAAAACTTCAAATGGTAGATTTGCCAAAGATAGCTACAGAAGATTTATACAAATGTATGGTAACGTTGTTATGGGTGTTGAAGGTTACCATTTTGAGGAATTAATAGAAAATTATAAGCTTACTAAAGGAGTGTTACTAGATACTGATTTAGATGAAGATGACTGGGATGGACTAATAAAAGATTTTAAAAATGTTGTTAAAGAAAAAACAAATAAAGAATTTCCTCAAGATGTTAATCAACAATTACTAGGTGCGATAAGTGCAGTATTTCTTTCTTGGGAGAGTAAAAGAGCAAAAGTTTATAGAAAATTAAATCAGATACCATCTGAATGGGGAACTGCAGTGAACGTACAGTCAATGGTATTTGGAAATATGGGTAATGATTGTGCTACTGGTGTAGTTTTTACAAGAAATCCTTCTGATGGATCAAACGATATTTATGGAGAATATTTGATTAATGCTCAAGGTGAAGATGTTGTTGCTGGGACAAGAACACCACAATACATTACAAAAAAAGCAAAAAAAGAAGCTAAAGTTAAGGAAGCATCCATGGAAGAGTCGATGCCTAAAGTTTATTCGGAATTATTTAAGATCTTAAAAAAATTAGAAAAACACTATAAGGATATGCAAGATGTAGAATTTACGGTTGAAAATAATAAACTCTGGATTTTACAAACTCGTTCAGGGAAAAGAACATCAAAATCAGCTGTGAAGATAGCAGTAGATATGGTTAAAGAAAAATTAATTTCAAAAAATCAAGCTATATTAAGAATTGACCCAAGCTCTTTGGATACATTGCTTCATCCAACTTTAGATGAAAAAAGTTTAATTCAAGTAATTGCAAATGGTTTACCTGCATCACCTGGTGCTACAAGTGGTAAAGTGGTCTTTTCTTCAGAAGAGGCTCAAAGGCTTAATGACATGATGCAAGATACTATTTTAGTAAGAGTAGAAACATCTCCAGAAGATATTCAAGGAATGCATGCAGCTAAAGGAATTTTAACAGCTAGAGGTGGAATGACTAGTCATGCAGCAGTAGTTGCAAGAGGAATGGGCAGGCCTTGTGTTTCTGGCTCTAGTGAAATTGATATCAATTATGAACAAAAATTATTTAAAACTTCATCTGTTGAAGTTAAAGAAGGGGATGTAATTACCATAGATGGTTCTACAGGAAGAATTATCCTAGGGGATGTTCCTACTGTAAAACCTGAAATTTCAGGGGACTTTTCAAAATTAATGGGGTGGGCTGACAATGTCAGAAAATTAAAGGTAAGAACAAACTCTGAAACACCCTTAGACACCAAAACAGCTAGAGATTTTGGAGCAGAGGGAATTGGGCTTTGTAGGACTGAGCACATGTTTTTTGATGAAGAGAGAATTTTATCTGTGAGAGAAATGATTTTATCTAAAACCCAAGAAGATAGAGCAAGAGCTCTTAAAAAACTTTTACCGCATCAAAAAAAAGATTTTATTGAAATATTTAAAATCATGCATGGACTTCCAGTAACAGTTCGTTTACTTGATCCTCCTTTGCACGAATTTTTACCAAAATCTAATAGAGAAATTTCAGAAGTAGCGAATGTTGTTGGGACCAATGTGAAAGAAGTTGAGTCAAGAATCGAGGAATTACACGAACAAAATCCAATGCTTGGTCATAGAGGTTGTAGATTAGGGATATCTTTCCCAGAAATTTATGAGATGCAATGTAGGGCGATTTTTGAAGCATTATCAGATTTAAAAAAAAATAAAAAAAGCTCTGCATTTCCAGAAATAATGATCCCACTTGTGTCAACAGAAGCAGAAATAAAAATAATGAAGGATCTTGTAATTAAGACAGCGAAAAAAGTACAAAAAGAAAATAAAACTAAAATTGAATTTTTAGTTGGTACAATGATTGAATTACCCAGAGCTGCCATCAAAGCAAAAGATATTGCTAAACATGCTGAATTTTTTAGCTTTGGTACTAATGATTTAACTCAAACTACTTTTGGGATTAGTAGAGATGATAGTGGTAAGTTTTTAAATGACTATATTGAGAATAAAATATTCACTATAGACCCATTTGTCTCTATTGATGAAGGTGTAAAAGATTTAGTAGAAATAGCAGTAGCCAAAGGTAAAAAACAAAATAAAAAAATTAAATTAGGTATATGTGGTGAACACGGTGGTGATCCAGAGAGTATATTTTTTTGTTCAAAAGTGGGATTAAATTATGTTTCATGTTCTCCTTATAGAGTCCCTATTGCAAGACTTGCGGCTGCCCAGGCTGAAATAAAAAGATAAATTTTAATAGAGCTTTTTGTTGTATTAACTATTTTTTCTAAGAATTGCCAAAGAGCTTGTAGTCTCTAAAAACATAATTATTGTTTTTTTATCTTTAGAAATAATTATATCTCTCACTCTTTCGTTAAGAGGAATAAATTTATGATTAATTATCTTAATTCGTTTTTTATCAAGTTGAACGTAATGAATACCTAAATCCTGATCTTTAATTTCATTACCCATTGCACCAATTAAAAACTCACTATCATCTTTGTTAAATGGAATCACTTCACTTATACCTATAGAGGGATCAAAATATTTTATAGGTTCTTCAAAACCGTATTTTTTATGGGAATTGTTTAATGGTGCTTCTGCTAATATTTCTTTCGAATAATTTTTATAATAATGTTTACCGTAAGAGGATATTGGCCAACCAAAGTTTTTTATATTTAAAAATGGCTTGTGATTGATATTAATCTCATCTCCTCCTTTAGGCCCATGTTCAGTTGATAATATAAAATCAAAATTTTTACTATAATATAGTCCTTGGGGATTCCTATGACCCATGGAGATAACTTCAGCTTTTTTATTTTGGAGGTTTATTTTTAAAATCTTACCAAAATTACTCTCCTTATTTTGTGCTAGAGGTCTATTTCTAAAATCTCCTGTGGTAAATAAAAGGTTAAAATTATCTATTTTGTCAATCCTGCCTCCTGCACCTTGATGAGCCCAAAACCCATGACTATTATTTTTGTCAACACAATTAGATGTCTGGAAAAACAGGAGACGAAGGCATGCCTATTGTAGAGTCTGATCCTACTAATGAAGTTTCTAAAATATACTTAAATTTTGCTAATAAGATTAAATCAACTTATCTTTAAGATTAAGAGCTTCCATTAATTCATTCCATTCTCGTTTTGAAAGACCAGAGTCTTCAATCGAAATAGACTCACCTTTAATTAATTTATGGATAATAACTTTTCCTTTTGCAGAAACTTCTGTTCCACCAACTCTATAATCCAAAAAAGCATCATAAGTAATTGGGACCCATTTTTTTACAGTGTCTAACATTATATCTGCGTAAACTCTTATTTCATACTGAGCATGACTGTCAGCTCTTAATCTTAAAAAATTCATCAAATTTAACAAGTCTGTTTTCCAATACCATTGGGTATATGTATTCAAAGTCAAATTCATCCTTGCTAATTCTCTAGCTAAACCTTTTTTATTTTCATCAATGGTTGATCCGTCGTACCTCTCATTGAGCATTGTCTCATAGTTGTCATAAGTTCTCTCAGCATCATTTTTCAAAAGTTCTAAAACTTCTTTAGCTTGTTGTCCCTCAAGGACATCTCCTCTACCTTGTCTGTTACTTGTTGATTGTGCAGCAAGATTATCAGACGTTGGTAAATAAAATTCCTTATCTAAAATAGAATATCTTGCAGAATACTCGTTAACATTAGCAGTTCTATGTCTTATCCATTGGCGAGCAATAAATATTGGTAATTTGATATGATATTTTATCTCACACATTTCAAATGGTGTACTATGCCAATGACGCATCAAATATTTTATTAAACCTTTATCTGTAGAAACTTGTTTTGTTCCTTTACCATAGGAAACTCTAGCAGATTGTACTATTGAAGTATCATCACCCATATAATCAACAACTCTTACAAACCCATGATCTAATGCTGGAAGAGCTTCATAAAGTATCTTTTCAAGCTCTGGAACTGTAACTCTTTTAGTCGAATTGCTTTGAGATTGTTGATTTTTTATTTCTGCCGATTGTTCTTTAGTTAATTTCATGATTGTTATTGAATCTCTTGTAATTCCTTTTATATTAATAAGGTTGGTTTTCCAACTATGACGATAAACGAATTTCGTAATAACCATCGCGGACGTGGGGGCAGTACCCACCACC
>CABXVQ010000036.1:0-4287 GCA_902515605.1 uncultured Pelagibacteraceae bacterium | reverse complement strand
GAAAATGAAAATAAATTACATTTTGATAGAACTTCATTTTTCTAAAATGTACAAAGGTTATTCAAAAAAAAAAATTGAAAAATTCCTCAAAAAAAATAACTTTTTATTAATTAAAAGATTTAAGTTTCCGTTACTTTCGTTTGAGGACAATCTATATCAAATTAAAGATTAAGATTATCAAAACGATAGATTACTTTCACACACCCTATGACACTTTTTAATAGTATTTTTCCACTATTTGTTGAAAATTTTGATAAAATTACCTCGAAAAACCTCTATTTATCAGTACTTAAATGTTGCATTATTGCAACACTCTCCTTTTTTTTTATTTTTTCACCTTTTTTGTTTGTAGAATCATCTTTTTTTTACTAATGTCCAGTCTTACGTAAATAATTAATTATTTAAAGAAAGTATACTATGAAAAAACTAATAGGGATAATTTTCGGAACTGCTTTACTATTCTCAACATCTGCACATTCAGATGTTACAGTAGGATTAAAAGTTGGTAACGGAGATTTAGAAGGTACTAGCAAAAGTTACACTTCTGGAAATACTACTTATGCATCAGAAACTAGATCTAAAGATAGTATGTTCGGTGCCGTTTTTGCGGAAATTGGATTAGGAGATACGCCTGTATCTTTAGGAGTAGAATATGTTCCTCTAGATGCTGATGTTTCTTTAGATGGTACAAACGCAAGTACAAGTGCTAATGTTGAAGACTATATCACTGCATATCTTATGTATATGCATGATACTGGTAACGCAAATATTTACGCGAAAGCTGGATATTCACAAGCTGATATTGGTTCAATTAAATCAAAATCAACTGTTAATAGTCAATCTAGCCAATTAGAAGGTATTATGATTGGTGCAGGTCTTCAAACAGACGAACTTCCAAGTGGTTTATTGGGAAGATTAGAGATCACTTATACTGATTTTGATGATATTACTGCGACTACTACATCAAATGGTTCTGCAAGTGTAAAGAAAACTGCTGATGGTGAATTGATGACAATCACTTTTGGTATTTCTAAATCGTTCTAACACTTCGAATAAATAAATTTCAAAAGGACCCTTCGGGGTCCTTTTTTTTTATAAAAATTATTTTAATTTTTTAAAAGTATTTATTTTATTTTCTAATTCTAAGAATATTGCATTCTCAACATCACTCCAATCATTGAACTTTGATTGATTAAAAAATTTTAAACTCGAATAGGGATTAATACTATTAAATTTGCCCCATCTCCAGTCAGGGTGTAAACTTAACATAGCCCATGTTTCCTTATTCAATGATGCTGATAAATGTAATATAGATGTATCACTCGTTATGACTAAATCTAAATTTTTAATAATTGATGCAATTTCATCAAGCTTGTATTTGCTATAATTAATTAAATTTAATGATTCAAAATCATCTTTATCTCTGTCCCAAATTTCATTTTGTAAACAATAAAACTTTGCATCTAATGAAAATATCTTACTTAGTCTTTTAAGTGGTATCGATCTATATGGTTCATTAGGCCCATTAAAACTACCAGACCAAGCTAAACCAACATTAAGTTTATCATTTAATATTTTATTATTCCAATTTAAATCATTATTTTTATTGGTCTGTATAAGATTTTCATGATCATCAAATTTTTCTTTAAAAAAAAATTTTATCAAAGACCCAATAGCAATTTTAAAATCAAATTGTTTATTTTTACAAGAGGCCAAATTTTCAACTGATAAATTTTTAATTTTTACATCAAAAAGACTCTTAACATTATCTTGAACTACAAATGTGACGTTTTTTGCTATTTTTGTCAAAGGTATTAAGTATTTAGAAAATTGTATTGAGTCTCCTAAGCCTTGTTCATTAAAAACTACAATATTTTTTGAAATAATTTTTTCACCAGTCCATTCTTTTATATTTTTAAAAAAATCAACTGTTTTCGAATTTCTATACTCATAATATTTCCAACCATCTTCAAAATTACCGTCATATAAAGATGTTAGTGCTAAGTAATTATAGAATTTATGATCATTTTTAATCCTGTCTTCATGCGTCATTAAAAGTTTATCTCGGTCATCTTTTTTATTCAAATTAGAGTATAAAATCAAAAGAGTTATTAAAAATTGAGGAACATTTTGGTGATGTTTTAAAATCTCAATTGCCTCATCAATTTGGTTTTTAAGAATTAGATATCTTGCTTTATTACATTTAAAATCTAAAAAATTTTCATCAATTTTTTGGGCTTTTTCAAAATATAAATCTGAATTTTCTAAATCTCTCAACATAATAAAACTATTTAAAAGATTATTAATTATTATTTTATCTTCTCCAAAGTTGATTCCTTTTAGGAAAAAATCATTTGCAATTTTTGGTTTATTTTTTCCCAAATACATACAACCAATATTATTGAAAGCTTGTTTCTTATTTATTCCATCTAAATCTATATAAATATTGTAATACTTTATTGACTCGTCTAAATTATTATTTAATTCAAGAGCGTAAGCTAATTTATAATTATACTCAGCATTTAACTTATCTATTTCAATCAATTTTTTTGCATAAATTAATAGATCTTTGAAAAGTTTTTTTTTAAAATAAACTAAATAAAGATTTTTAATTGCATCCTCAAACTTAGGATTTATCTTTAAAGATTGTAATAAATTCTTTTCACTAGATTCTAAATTTCCTTTGATGAGATATATAACACCTTTGAAATTAGATATAATATGTTGATTGTTAATATCATCACACACTTCACATAGATTTAATGCCTCGTCTAAATTATTTTTTTTTATATTTTCTGCAATGTTTTTGAGATTTGACATAAGTATTAACGATAGTTCTTAATATAGATTATCTTAATAAATAATAAATTTACATATTAGACTTAGCTAATTATAAAAATAAGCATAAACACTTAAATATTAGACAACCAAATAGTTTGGAATGGCTTAAGTTTGATCATTTTATCTAAAATATGATTATTGCTACAATCAAGTAAATTTTTCCATTTTAAAAATTTATAATCTATTTTTTTAGTTTGAGTTTTAGAGGATAAATTAGTTATACAGATGATAATTTGTTTTTTATCAATACTTTGTCTTTTAAAACAAAATATTTTTGGACCCATGTTAATACCTGATCTAAGCCCATTGGGATGAAAAGCTTTTTGTTTTCTTCTTATCTGTAACAAATCAGTAATACTTTCATAAAAAATACTTTGTTTTGATTTTGTATTTTTTAATTTTTCAGTAATATTATTATAGTTCCATCTGTATCTATTTAAATCCCTATTATTTTCAGTTATTATATATTTAGCCTTATCATTAGATGTTCCAAATAATGAATTAAAATATATTGCTGGTACTCCTTCGAAAGAAATCATAATTGAGTGAGCAGAAATAAATCTCTCCAAATAGAATTTACCTTTAGGATCATAGTCTGATTTTTTTAACGCATCAAAAACTGTAATATTAGCTTCATAAATCTTTTTTGATTTATTTTGAACTTTCCTATATGAAAATTTTGAGCCATTTTTTTTTAGTCTTTTAATAAACTTATCTTTGTTACCTTTATCTATGATAGCCTCAACTGGTCTCATTCCTATACCATCGTGTGATGCGATGAAATTTAAATAGCTATTTCCTTTTTTTGTTTGTGGTAACTTCTTGTTCCAGCTTTTGAGGTAATAGCTATTTTCAAATAAAAAACTATATATTAATAGGGGAGGTAGAGAAAAGTTATAAATCCAGTTAGCCTCATCCGTATTTCCAAAATAACTTATATTTTCTTTTTCTGGTAAATTTGTTTCAGTAACAATAACACTTTCAATCTTAAGAAGACTACATACTAATCTAAAAAGTTTTATTATTTCATGTGTTTCTCTTAAATTTATACATTTAGTTCCATTCTCTTTCCAAAGGTATGCAATTGCGTCTAATCTAAAAATTGTTACACCATGATTCATGAGATTAATCATTATTTTTATAAATCTTAATAAAACTGCAGGATTTTTAAAATTCATATCCAGTTGATCTGGACTGAAAGTTCTCCACAAATATTCTGGTTTTTTAAAAATATCTATTTTTTTTAGTAATTGGTGATCTCTAGGTCTAATTACTTTTGATACATCAAAATTAGAATTTACTGTTAAAAAATAATCTTTCCCTGGTTTTTTTATCTTTAAGAAAGTTTTTGAACCAAAGACCTCTAGCTGATGAATGGTTTATTACTATATCTGCCATTATATCATTTTTTTTTGAAAATTTTTTAATATCTGACCAATTTCCAAG
>CABXVQ010000035.1:0-4738 GCA_902515605.1 uncultured Pelagibacteraceae bacterium | reverse complement strand
GTTTCCTACTCAGGCTAAATATTTTTTACAAGAGTATAATTTTCCAGTTTTCCCCGATGATTTCGCTTACTATCTTTTGAAGGATAATAAAACTCTAGTGATGATAAGTGCTGTCAAAAGTTTAAATGCAAATTTCAAATATGATATTATTAATCAAAAATTAGAACTTTATCCTACAACTGGTAAATTTGATTTTATAATTTCTTCTTTTTCTAAAGGTTGTGGTCATTATAAATTTAAAGATAATTATAAGTGTAGTATTTATAAGCCTTTGATTTCGAGTAATTTAATAAATTAATCAGTTTGAGTGAAGGCATCTGCAAATTTTTCTGCTTCAAATATTTGTAAGTCATCTTCTTTTTCACCTAATCCTAATGCAATAATAGAAAGTTTATATTTCTTTGCTAAAGCTAAAAGAATACCTCCTTTTGCAGTTCCATCTAATTTCGTCATTATGATACCTGTTATTGGAATAATTTTATTAAACTCTTCAACTTGACTTATTATATTTTGACCTGAAGTTGCGTCTAAAACTAAAACAACATCATGTGGTGCTTCAGCGTCTATCTTTTTAGTTACATTTGCAATTTTTTTATATTCTTCCATTAAATTCTTTTTATTTTGAAGTCTTCCTGCCGTATCAATTAAAACTTGGTCAAAATTATTTTTTAATGCATCTTCAATGGCTTTATATGCTACTGAAGCTGGATCTGACCCTTGTGATGATTTAATAACTTGAACATCTATTTTATTAGCCCAATTTTCCAATTGTTCAATAGCTGCAGCTCTAAAAGTATCAGAGGCTGCAAACATAACTTTATTTCCATTTGATTTTAAAATTTTACCAATTTTACCAATAGTGGTTGTTTTACCAACACCATTTACACCAGAAATTAAAGTTGCATTTAATTTATCTTTTTTGGTAAAAAAAGACTTGTTCTCTAGGGGTTTCATTAAAGAAATTATATAATCTTTTAAAATGAGATTTATTTCTAAAGATAAATCTTTTGAAGGATCAATTTTTTTAGTTGAAATTATTTGTTTTATCTCAGAGGCAGCTTCTATACCTACATCAGATTTAATTAAAAATTCTTCAATTTTATTTAAATTTTCATCATCTATTTTTTTTTTTACAATTATTTCCTTAATGCCAGACGAAAGTGCAGAAGCACTTTTTTGAAAACCTTCTTTAAATTTATCAAAAATTCCCATTATAATTTTATTGAAATTTCCTTAATATCTGAGACCGGGCCTTTCATATGAATAGAATTTTTTTCATCTATGAAAATTGATAATTTCCCATTAACAAATTCTATATCTGTTTTATTTTTGGTTAAATTATTTAATTTACCAGCAAAAGCTGTTGCACAAGCTGCTGTTCCACATGCCTTTGTTAAACCTGCACCTCTTTCCCAAACTTTAACTTTTATTAGATTTTCATTAATTACTTTAGCTATTGTAACGTTACATTTTTCTGGAAATAAAACATGAGTCTCAATTTTTGGACCAATTTTTCCAATATCAAAGTTTTCAATTTTTTCTACAAAAAAAATAACGTGGGGGTTCCCTACATTTATAGCAGTACCACCTAAATATTCTTTATTATCTAAATCATTAATTTTAATATTTAAATTTTTTGTATCAGATTCTTTTGAAAGAGGAATTTCATTCCAATTTACTTTTGCTTTTCCAATTTCAGTTATTACAAGATTATTACCCAATATTTCTGATTTTAAAATTCCAGACTGAGTCGTTAGAGTCACATTTTTATCATTTTTCTCTTTTGATATTAAATCAGCAACACATCTTGTTCCATTTCCACATGCTCCAGACTCTCCTCCATCAGAGTTAAAAAATTTTAAACTAGCATCAGTGGTGTTATCTTTTTCTATTAGTATCAATTGATCACAACCAATAAAATCTCTGTTACAGATTTTAATAACCTGATCTTTTGATAAGTTTGTAATTTTTTTTCTATTATCAATGATCACAAAATCATTACCTAATCCATCCATTTTAAAAGCTTTAATGTCCATATATAGTTATTTAACTTATTTATTGACTTTTTGAACCTCTATTATAGTTTGGGCCAGTTTCCGCAAAAACGTTAAATTTGCGGTGTCTTTGGAAACAAAGAGATCGACACTAGTCAGCGAGGGTTCGCCCACTAGTGCGATTACTGCTGTGTGAAAAAAATATGTTTGAAAATTTGACAAATAAATTTGAAGAAATTTTTTCTTCTCTAAAGAAAGCACCTTCTCTTGATGAAAAGCAAGTTGATGAAGGCTTAAGAGGTATCAGACAAGCTTTAATAGAAGCTGATGTTTCTTTAGATGTTGCAAAAGAATTCGTTGAAAAAGTTAAACCAAAAGCCTTAGGACAAGAAATAATAAGATCGACATCACCAGGAGATATGGTGGTTAAGATTGTTTATGACGAGCTTGTTAATTTGCTAGGTGAAAAAAATAATGATGTAAATCTTAATGCAGTTCCTCCAGTACCAATGATGCTAGTTGGATTACAGGGCTCTGGTAAAACAACTACAACCGCTAAACTTGCAAGGTACTTAGAAAATACTAAGAAAAAGAAAGTTATGATGGTTAGTTTAGATATTTATAGGCCTGCTGCTCAAGAACAACTTAAATCTTTAGGTGAGCAAAATGATATTTTAACTCTCCCTATAATTGAAGGCCAACAGCCAGCTGATATTTGTCAAAGAGCTATAAGCGCAGCTAATTTAAATGGAGCTGATATTATATTATTTGATACCGCAGGAAGGACACAGATTGATTTACAAATGATGAGTGAGATCAAACAAATTGAAAAAACAATTAATCCTGCAGAGACTTTTTTGGTTGCAGACTCACTTACGGGACAAGTAGCAGCATCCGTAGCAAAAGAATTTAAAAATACAGTAAACCTGTCAGGAATAATTTTAACTAGAGCAGATGGTGATGCTAGAGGTGGAGCAGCCGTTAGTATGAAATTTATTTCTCAAGTTCCAATTAAATTTTTAGGTGTAGGTGAAAAAATTGAAAATCTTGAGGTATTTCACCCAGATAGAATTGCAAATAGAATTTTGGGAATGGGAGATATTGTATCTCTTGTAGAAAAAGCTGCACAAGATCTTGGTGAAGAAAATATTAAAAAGGCTGAAGAAAATTTAAAAAAAGGACAATTTTCAATGCAAGATTATTTAACTCAATTACGACAGATGAAAAAAATGGGTGGAATAGAAGGAGTAATGTCTTTTATGCCAGGGGTTTCAAAAGTTAAGTCTCAAATGGATGCTGCTGGTATAGATGAAAGTGTAATTACAAAAAATGAGGCAATAATTCTATCTATGACAAGAAATGAAAGAGAGAATCCAAAAATAATTGATGGTTCTCGAAAAAAAAGAATTGCTAATGGTTCTGGTACAGATCCAGCCACTATCAATAAATTGCTAAAGCAATTTAAAATGATGTCCGAAATGATGAAAAAGATGTCTAAAGGAAATCTGAAAGGTATGTCTGATAAAGGAATACCACCAGAATTATTTAATCAATTAAAATAAAAAAAAAAGGAGAGTAAATGTTAAAGTTAAGGTTATCAAGAGGTGGAACAAAGAAGAGACCAGTTTACAAAGTAGTTGTAGCAGATAGTCGTTTTGCAAGAGATGGAAGGTTTATTGAAAAAGTAGGTTTTTTCAATCCATTACTTCCCAAAGAAAAAAAGGAAAGAATTGGACTTGAGGCTGAAAGAATAAAATATTGGCTAGGTCAAGGGGCGCAACCAACAACAAGAGTAGCAAGAATTTTAGGTGAAAATGAATTAATGCCTATGCCTGCTAATGGAAATAATCCTCAAAAAGCAGTTCCAAAAAAAGATAGAAAAAAAGAAGGATCTGAAGAAGCTAAAAAGGAAGAAGCTCCTAAAGCAGACGCAGCACCAGCAGCAGAAGCTAAAAAGGAAGAAGCTCCTAAAGCAGACGCAGCACCAGCAGCAGAAGCTAAAAAGGAAGAAGCTCCTAAAGCAGACGCAGCACCAGCAGCAGAAGCTAAAAAGGAAGAAGCTCCTAAAGAGGAAAAAAAATAATCTAAAGATTGTTTATGTTTCAAGCTCAAGTATTTACCCTTTATCCAGAAGTTTTTCCTGGACCTTTAGCAAAAGGTCTTTATGGAAAAGCTTTGTCTAATAAATTGTGGAACTTAAGTGTAATAAACATTAGAGATGCTGCAACTGATAAACACAAAACAGTCGATGATACTCCTTATGGTGGAGGAACAGGAATGTTACTTAAAGCTGATATTTTAGCAAAATCTCTTGACCGAAAAGTTAAAAAAGGAGAAAGAGTTTTTTATCTTTCACCAAAAGGGAAAAAATTTGATCAAAAACTTGCTCAAGACTTATCAAAAGAGAAATCAATATCTTTAATTTGTGGCCACTTCGAAGGGGTAGATGAAAGAGTTTTGACTACAAGGAATATTGAAGAAATAAGTGTGGGAGATTATGTTTTGTCTGGAGGTGAAACTGCTGCACTAGTAGTACTTGATAGCATTTTAAGACTTTTGCCAGGGGTTTTGGGAAATGAAAAATCTTCCATTGATGAAACCTTTGAAAATGGTCTTTTAGAGTATCCTCAATATACAAAACCTCAAATTTGGGAAGAAAAGTCAGTCCCTGAAGTATTATTATCTGGGGATCATGCTAAAATTAAAGACTGGCGTTTATCTCAATCAGAGGCTATAACACGCGT
>CABXVQ010000034.1:0-4882 GCA_902515605.1 uncultured Pelagibacteraceae bacterium | reverse complement strand
GCAATTAATGAGGTTTCAATTTTAAGACAAAGTAGGCAGGCTGCTTCTTTATCTATAAATTATGGGTCTAAACAAATTATCAAGAAATTGGTATCAGATGGCGTCCTCGTATCAACACCAGCTGGGAGCACAGCATATAATCTTTCGGTTCATGGGCCAATATTGAGTCTAAATTCAAAAAAATTATCTATTTCTCCTATTAGTCCTTTTAGACCAAGAAGATGGAGAGGAAAAATAGTTAGTGATAAATCAAAAATTGTTATTAAAAACCTAAATCCAAAAAAAAGACCCATAAGTGCTGTAGCAGATAATATTGAAGTAAGAAATGCAAAAAATGTAATTATCAAAACTAATAAAAAGATTAGATTTAATCTTTTGTACGATAAAAATAAAAGCCTTCAAAAAAAAATTAAGATTGAACAGCTTAGAAGAGAAACATCATAAAGTGGTGCCCCCGCACGGATTCGAACCGTGTACCTATTGATTACAAATCAGTAAGCGTAAATAATTTTCCTTTCATTAAGGTTGGTACTACTTAACTTTTAGACTCCCATCTACAAGCATCATCTATAAAGACTACAAAAAGACTACACTTGATTTACTCTATGTGACTCATTTTAGCATCACAAGTATAATGTTCTAAAAACTTTTTATTCTTGTAATCATATTTAGACATTGTCATTGTAGGCTTTGTATCACCCTTAAATACGATCATTTGAAAACCTAATTCATAATCTGCAAACCTTGCAGTAAAATGATCCTCGCCCATATCTAATTCACTAGTTTTGATCATGACAAATTTATCTTTCTCTCGATCAAAATATTGAAAGCCAACAGCTTCTAAAGTGAATTTTAAGGGTTCATACTTTTTACCGTACATTGACTTCATATTAAGACATGAAATTTTTAAACCCTGATCAGCATTTGAAACTGTGGGTAACAGAATTAGAATAACTAATAAGATTCTAAACATTTAACTATCCAAATGATTGATGGTTTTACAAAGTTTGCTAGCTTTTAATACAGATGGAACAAGTTTATCTAATTTCCAGTTATTAGCAGTTATATCAAAATATTTAGCAGCTTTAAAATCGATACCATCGACAATCTCTATTTCGTACTTACCTTCTTCCTTATAAAAATTGTTTAAATGATAAATGTATTCTTTAAGTGGATATGTCCCTAAAGAAAAAGAAACCCTGTATCCCATTCCAAAAAAAGGGGAAATGGATTGGACGTTGGCTGTTAAATCCTCACCATTGATTTTAATTGGAATGTTTTTACCCACTAATTGTTGAATATCACCAGGCTTTTCATAAGTGACAAAAGTGAAACTATTATAGACTTTTTCACAATTTTCATGAGATCCTATAAAGAAATTTAAGTTATCACCGTGAATTACTTCACCACTAACCCTGGCATAAGATAAGGATTTATACTTATCAATAGTCCATTCTTCATCATCAGCTTGAGCTTGATAGGCAATAACTAATAGAAATAAAAATAAATGTAATGAAATAAAGACGAGAAAACGCTTCATGATTTAGGCTCCTTTTTTGAGGTTAGTAATTTGTAATTGGTAATGGTTTCACTCCTCTTCTTATTTAGAGGTCTACGTACCAAGGAAGATAATGAAAAAAAACGTAAACGTGAGAAAAGGAATGAAATCCAATGCATGATTCTACTTAAATCATCATTATTTGTTGATAATCTGCTGTAATAATGTTGAATTTATGAACAATAAATAAAATTAAAATTATACATTTTTTTACCAAAAATAAATTCAACCTTTATTAAATAAATAATGTGGTTAATCTATTGTTATGACTACTAAAAATTTTGATGAAAATTCAAGAGTAAAAATACCAGCTATAATTCATTTAGTGAAATTGGGTTACAATTATTTATCCAAAAAAAATAATAGATATGACTCTGAAACAAATATTTTTAAAGATATATTTAATGAGTCAATTAAGAAAATTAATAAGAATATAGATGATGGGGGATTAAATAAAATTTATGATAGAATTTCATCAAGTCTGAAAAACGATGATTTAGGTGAAGAATTTTATAAAATCCTTACTTCAGAAGATGATACTAAAATATTAGATCTTAATAATTTTGAAAATAATTCTTTTAACGTTGTAACAGAACTTAAGTATGAAAATGATGGCGAAGAATTTAGACCCGATATTACAGTTTTAATAAACGGTATGCCTTTAGCATTTATAGAAGTAAAAATTCCCAACAATAAAGACGGCATTTTAGTAGAGCAGGAAAGAATGCAATCGAGGTTCAAAAAGAAGGAGTTTAAAAATTTTATAAACATTACGCAACTAATTATCTTTTCAAATAATATGAATTATGATGATAATTCACATTTACCTATAGAAGGTGCTTTCTATTTAACTACATCATATAACTCTTCTCCATTAAATTACTTTAGAGAAGAAGAAAAATTTAATTTTCAAGATATTTCAAAAAATATTACAGATGAGGAGGAAAACTTTATTTTAGAAGACAATAATCTTGTTACTATAAAAAATACAAAAGAATTTATAACTAATAAAGATCCTCAAACACCAACAAATAGAATATGCACTTCGTTATTGCAAAAAAAAAGAATAGAATTTCTTTTAAGATTTGGAATAGCATACGTAAACTCAAAAAAAGGCATTGAGAAACATATAATGCGTTACCCACAAATATTTGCCGCACAACAAATTAAAAATAAAATTGATAAAGGTATAAATAAAGGTGTTATCTGGCATACACAAGGTAGCGGTAAGACAGCTCTTGCATATTATAGTTTAAAGTATCTTTTAAATTACTTTAGATCTAAAAAAAAAATATCTAAATACTATTTTATTGTAGATCGAATTGATTTGGTAACCCAAGCTAATAAAGAATTTAGAAGTAGAGGTTTGTCAGTTCACAATATTGAGTCTAAAAAAGAATTTTCAGATAATATTAAATCAAACGCAGCCATACATAATGCGAATGGCAATGATGAAATAATAGTTGTTAACATTCAAAAATTTGACAATGATGAAAGTATAATTAATAACAATGATTATAATTTAGATATACAAAGAATTTATTTTATTGATGAAGTACATAGGGGATATACTACAAATGGTACTTTTTTAGCGTCTTTAGAAGAGTCAGATAGAAATGCTATAAAGATTGGTCTAACGGGGACGCCAACACTTAATACAGATGGAAATACTAGAAGGTTATTTGGAGATTATATTCACAAGTATTTTTATAACCGTTCAATAATCGATGGTTATACTTTGAGATTAATTCGGGAAATAATGGAGACACTTGAGAAGAAAAAATTAGAAAAAATATTAGAAGAAATAAAAGTTAAAAAGGGAAGTATTAATAAAGCTGAATTGTATTCAAAAGAAATTTTTGTTGAACCATTATTAGATTATATAATTAATGATTTTGAAAGATTTAGAATAATAAACGAAGATAATTCTGTTGGTGCTATGGTTGTTTGTGACTCAGGCGAACAAGCAGTAACAATGAATAAGATTTTTTTGAATAAGTTCAAAAATACTAATATAAAGAAATCCGACATAAAAACATATCGTTCAAATTTTTTAGAAGAAAGTAAAATTAAAACTGGAGCTTTAATACTTCATGATGAAGGTAGTAAAGAAGAAAGGAAAAATATTGTAGAAGAATTTAAAGATGGTGAAATTGATATTTTGTTTGTAAATAGAATGTTGTTAACAGGATTTGATGCTCCAAGGTTAAAAAAACTTTACCTAGCACGTAAAATAGAATCCAAAAGTTTATTACAAGCTTTAACAAGGGTAAATCGTACATATAAAAACTTTAGATATGGATACGTAGTAGATTTTGTTGGAATTCAAGAAGAGTTCGATAAAACTAATGAAGCATATTTAAAGGAACTAGAAGAAGAACTTGGAGATGAAATTAAAAATTATAATTCAATTTTAAAATCTGAATTAGAAATTGATAATGAAATAAAAGATATCAAGAAATTTTTGTTTAAGTTTGATACTGAAAATATAGAAAACTTTACCACACAATTGATTCAAATTAGTGATAAAAAAGATTTATTAAAAATTGTAAATTCTCTTAAAAATATAAAAGAACTGTACAATCACATTCGTTTAAAAGGTGAATATGAATTATTAAAAAAAATTGATTTTAAAAATTTTTCTAATTTATACAAAGTCGCAAATCGAAGATTAAATTATTTAAATGAAAAAATTTCACATGAAAATAAAGAGAGTGTTAAAGGTTTATTAAATTTAGCTTTAATGGATGTTGAGGCATTTACATTTACAAAAATTGGAGAAAAAGAACTTAAACTAGCCGATCAATATAAAGATTTGTTACAACGAGTCATAGATGAAGAGAGTAAAAATATTGATCCTTCAGACCCAGTTTATATAAGTTTAAAGGAGGAATTAGAAAGATTATTTAAACTTAAGGATATTAAAAATGCATCTAATGAAATAATGGAAAAAAACTCTAAAGAACTAGAGTTAACTCTTAAAAAGTTTAAAGAATTAAATAGGAATGATCAATTATTAAGTAGTAAATATAATAATGATAATAAATATGTTCGTTTGCATAAAGATTTATTGAGATTGAATAAATTTAAAGTTGATGAGTCGGATTTATTTAATGCATTGAGGGACTTAAAAAATGATACAGATAAAGAAATTATACAAAACACCGACATATTAAATAATGAAAACTTTATAGAAAAGAAAATGTCTAGAATTATTTATAATTCATTAAAAGAAAAAAATAATTTAGAAATTGATACAGAAAATACTAAATATATAAATAAGTTTATTAGAAAAGAATACATTAACGAATTTCATGCAAGTCA
>CABXVQ010000033.1:0-5125 GCA_902515605.1 uncultured Pelagibacteraceae bacterium | reverse complement strand
CTTGGGAATATGGGAGAAGATGATTGGCGATGGCATATGTATGATACTGTTAAGGGAGCAGATTGGTTAGGTGATCAAGATAGCATTGAATATCTGTGTAAAGAAGCACCCAAAGCAGTTATTGAACTAGAAAAGTATGGTGTCCCTTTTAGTAGAACGGATGATGGAAAGATTTATCAAAGACCATTTGGTGGTATGACAAAAAATTATGGTAATGGAATTGTTCAAAGAACCTGTGCTGCAGCAGATAGAACTGGTCATGCAATATTGCATACTTTGTATGGTCAAGCTTTAAAACATAAGACAGAGTTTTTTATAGAATATTTTGCGTTAGATTTATTAATGAAAGATGGAGAGTGTAAAGGTTTAATAGCATGGAATCTAAACGATGGAACAATTCATAGATTTAGAGCACATTCAGTTATAATCGCAACAGGCGGTTATGGAAAAGTTTATTATTCTGCTACCTCTGCCCACACGTGTACCGGCGATGGTAATGCAATGGTGCTTAGAGCGGGATTACCTTTACAAGATATGGAGTTTGTTCAGTTCCACCCAACAGGAATTTATGGTCATGGCACGTTAATAACTGAAGGTGCTAGAGGAGAAGGAGGATATCTTACGAACTCTAAAGGTGAAAGATTTATGGAGAGGTATGCTCCTAATGCTAAAGATTTAGCTTCTAGAGATGTTGTAAGTAGATCTATGTCAATAGAAATTAATGAAGGAAGAGGTGTAGGAAAAGATCAAGACCATGTTCATTTAAACTTAAGTCACTTAGATAAAGAAATTATAGAAAGTAGATTACCTGGTATAACTGATGCAGCGCGATTATTTGCTAATGTAGATGTTACCAAAGAACCAATTCCAGTAGTTCCTACAGTTCATTACAATATGGGTGGAATACCGACAAATTATAAGGGAGAGGTATTAACAGTAAATGGATCAGAAAAAACTGTTCCAGGCTTAATGGCTATTGGTGAAGCTGCATGTGTTTCTGTTCATGGAGCGAACAGATTAGGATCTAATTCATTAATTGATCTTGTAGTATTTGGAAGAGCTGCAGCTAAAAGAGCAGCAGAATTAGTTACACCAGGAATGCCACATGAAGAAATTAGTGAGTCTGAAACACAAAAATGTCTTGATAGATTTGACAAAATTAGAAACGCTGATGGTGACATTGGAACTGCAGAATTAAGATTATCAATGCAAAAAACAATGCAATCTAAATGTGCAGTTTTTAGAACAGAAAAAACTTTAAAAGAGGGTGTTGAGGAAATAAGAAAAACTTATGATGGTTTAGAATCCATATCAGTTAAAGATAAATCGTTAATCTTTAATACAGATTTGGTTGAAACTTTAGAATTTGACAATTTAATCAGACAAGCAGTTGTGACTGTAGACTCCGCTTATAATAGAAAAGAAAGTAGAGGAGCACATGCACGAGAAGATTACCCTAAAAGAGATGATGAAAAATTTATGCAACATACACTTGCTTGGTGCGATGGAAAAGAAACAAAAATAAGTTATAGAGAAGTTCATAAAACTACTCTTACAAATGAAGTTCAATATTTTCCTCCCCAAGAAAGAGTCTATTAATGGTTCAGATTAATTTACCTAAAAACTCTAAAGTTCAAAAAGGTAATTATTTCAAAGACAAAACAGGTTCTAAAAACATAAGAAAAGTTAATGTCTACAGATGGGATCCTTCAACGGGAGAAAACCCTAGAATTGATACTTATGAGGTTGATATGGATAACTGTCCTTCAAAAGTTTTAGATGTTTTAAACAAAATAAAAAATGAGATTGATCCATCTATTGCTTATAGGAGATCTTGTGCTCATGGAGTTTGTGGTTCTTGTGCAATGAACATGGGTGGTAAAAATGGATTGGCTTGTACTACTCCTCATTCTGAAATTGATGGGGATATAGATATTTATCCATTACCACACTTAAAAGTTAAAAAGGATTTAATTGGTGATTTAGATGGTTTATATAAACAATATCAATCCATAGAACCTTGGTTAAAATCAAATTCAAACTCAGAAACTACAGAAATTATTCAATCAAAAAAAGACAGGGAAAAACTGGATGGTGCATATGAATGTATTATGTGTGCTTGTTGTTCCACATCTTGTCCAAGTTATTGGTGGAATGGAGACAAGTATTTAGGCCCAGCAGTATTATTACAGGCTTACAGATGGATTGTGGATAGCAGAGATGAAGAGAGAGAAGCTAGATTAAAAAAAGTAGCAGATGAACTTAAACTTTATAGATGCCATACTATCTTAAATTGTACTAGTGCATGTCCCAAAGGTTTAAACCCAGCAAAAGCTATTGCTGAAATAAAAAAAATGTTAGCAACCGCTAATATATAAACAATAGACTAACAAGAGTTTTTAATCTAAAAGATCCTATTCATGAAACAAATTGAACATTTTGTAGGTGGAAAAATAATTCCTGGTAAATCAAATAAAAAAGGTAAGGTTTTTAACCCAGCGACTGGTGAACAAGAAAAAGAAGTAAGATTAGCCTCTAAAGCAGATCTAGATCATACAGTTAATATTGCACAAGAAGCTTTTAAGGAATGGTCGTTAAAACCATCTCTTGTAAGAGCTAGAATTATGTTCAAATTTAAAGAGTTAATAGAAAAAAATTCAGATGAGCTTACACAGTTAATAGTTTCTGAACATGGAAAAGTTTATGAAGATGCAAAGGGATCTTTAACCAGAGGTTTAGAGGTTGTTGAATTTGCTTGTGGAATACCCCATTTACTTAAAGGTGAATTTTCAGAAAATGTTGGAACTAATGTCGACAGTTGGTCAATGCGACAACCATTAGGAGTAGTTGCAGGTATCACACCATTTAACTTTCCAGCAATGGTGCCAATGTGGATGTTTCCTATCGCAATTGCTTGTGGAAATACCTTTATATTAAAGCCGTCCGAAAAAGATCCATCGTGTGCAATAAAACTAGCAGAATTATTAAAAGAAGCAGGTCTTCCAGATGGAGTTTTTAATGTTGTTAACGGAGATAAAGAAGTTGTAGATGCAATCTTAATAAACAAAGATATTAAAGCAGTAAGTTTTGTAGGTTCGACACCAATAGCAAAATATATTTATGAAAATTCAGCAAAAAATGAAAAGAGAGTTCAGGCACTTGGAGGAGCAAAAAATCATTTAGTTGTTATGCCAGATTGTGACTTAGATGGTGCAGTAAATGGTTTAATGGGTGCCGCATATGGATCTGCAGGTGAAAGATGTATGGCCCAGTCAGTTGCAGTAGCTGTTGGAGATATAGGAGATGAGCTAGTATCAAGATTATCAAAAAAAGCAGAGGCTTTAAAAGTTGGTCCTGGAATGGATAAAAGTTCAGAGATGGGACCTTTAGTTACTAAGGAGCATCTAGAAAAAGTAAAAGGATATGTTGATTTAGGGGTAAAAGAAGGTGCTAAGTTAGTAGTTGATGGTAGAAACTTAAAATTACAAGGTTATGAAGACGGTTTCTATATTGGAGGCTGTTTGTTTGATCATGTAAAAAAAGAAATGAGAATATATCAAGAGGAAATATTTGGACCAGTTTTATCTGTAGTTAGAGTAAAAACTTTTGAAGAGGCTACAAAACTCATTAATGATCATGAATATGGAAATGGAGTAAGTATTTATACAAGAGATGGTGATGCAGGAAGAACTTTTGCAAGCAAGATACAAGTTGGAATGGTTGGTATTAATGTTCCTATCCCTGTTCCAATGGCCTTTCATAGTTTTGGAGGTTGGAAAAGATCGCTATTTGGAGATAGTGCAATGCATGGTATGGAAGGGATAAAATTTTATACAAAACTTAAAACAATAACCTCGAGATGGCCTTCTGGAATTAGATCAAATGCTGAGTTCGTAATGCCAACAATGAAATAAGGAGAAATATTAATGAGTAAAATATCTTTAATTGGCGCTGGTCAAATTGGTGGAACTCTTGCACACTTGATTGGAACAAAAGAACTTGTTGATGAAGTTGTTCTTTTTGATGTAGCAAGTGGGATAGCTAAAGGAAAAGCATTAGATATCGCTCAATCATCATCAGTTGATGGTTTTAATGTAAAATTTTCAGGCACTGATGATTATAAGGACATTAAAGACTCTGATGTAATTATTATTACTGCAGGGGTTCCGAGAAAACCTGGAATGAGTAGAGATGACTTACTTGGTATAAATTTAAAAATTATTAAACAAGTTGCTGAAGGGGTTAAACAGAATGCACCTAACGCTTTTGTAATCTGTATAACAAATCCTTTAGACGTAATGGTAATGGCTTTTCAAAAATTTTCAGGATTATCAGCAAATAAAGTAGTTGGTATGGCTGGAATTTTAGACAGTTCAAGATTTAAATTATTTTTGTCTTTAGAACTTAATGTTGCAGTTAAAGAGATAGATGCAATGGTTATGGGTGGTCATGGAGATACTATGGTTCCAATGCCTAGATTTACAAAAGTATCAGGAAAACCTTTACTTGATTTAGTAAAAGAAGGAAAAATTTCTCAAGAAAAATTAGAAGAAATAAATCAAAGAACTAGAGATGGTGGTGCTGAGATAGTGAAATATCTTGAAAAAGGATCAGCGTTTTATGCACCTGCAGCATCGGGAGTTCAGATGGCAGAAGCATACTTAAATGATGAAAAAAAATTATTACCATGTGCTATTCAACTTAATGGAGAGTATGGTGTTAATAATGTTTACGCTGGTGTTCCAGTGATTATTGGAAAGAATGGTGTTGAAAAGATAGAACAAATTGATTTGGATGAAAAAGAAAAAAAAGAATTTATGCATTCTATTGATGCAGTCAGAGCTTTGTGGGAAGCAGCATCTAAAATAGATCCCGATCTTTCTAAATAATAATGAATATTCACGAACATCAGGCGAAACAAATTTTAAAAAAATATGGAGCGATTGTTCCACAAGGTGTTTTTGCTTTTTCAGTTGATGAATTAGTGGAAAAAGCAAAATCATTAAACACAAAGAAATATGTACTAAAAGCTCAGATTCATGCCGGAGGAAGAGGTAAAGCTGGAGGTGTAAAAATTTTAGATACCATTGAGGAATTAAGTGAAGCTGCAAAAGAATTAATGGGA
>CABXVQ010000032.1:0-6075 GCA_902515605.1 uncultured Pelagibacteraceae bacterium | reverse complement strand
TCATAGCTAATCTCATTATTTCAGAAGCCGAACCCTGGATTGGTGCATTAATAGCAGCTCGCTCTTGAAAATTTCTTACATTATAATTTTTATCATTAATATTTATAAAATGTGATCTTCTTCCAAAGATATTATTTACATAACCATTTTTTCTACAAAATTTGATTGTTTGATCCATATAAACTTTGATTTCTGGAAATTTGGCAAAATATGAATTTAAAAATTCCTCAGCTTCATAATTAGACACATTTATTTGTTTAGCTAAACCGTATTGAGATATTCCATAAATAATACCAAAATTTATTGCTTTTGCTTTTCTTCTTTGATCTTGATCTACTTTTTTAATTTCTGTATTAAATATTTGACTAGCAGTTAATGAATGAATGTCTTCATTATTTTTAAATGCTTTTTTGAGTTCTTTTACATCAGCTAAATCTGCTAAAATTCTCATTTCAATTTGATTATAATCTGCAGAAATTAAAACATTGTCTTTTTCTGCTATAAACGATTTTCTTATATCTCTGCCATCTTCACTTTTAATTGGAATATTTTGTAAATTAGGATCACTTGATGCTAATCTACCGGTAGTGGTTGCAGCAAGTAAAAATGAAGTATGGACCCTATTTGTCAAAGGATTAATATGCTCCGGAAGAGAATCTGAGTAAGTATTTTTTAATTTAGAAACCTGCCTCCAATCTAAAACTAATTGAGGAAATTCATGTCCTTTGAAAGCAAGATCTTCTAGCACTGATGCGCTTGTAGCAAAACTACCTTTTTTTGTTTTTTTTAAATCTGCTATTTTCAGTTCATTATATAAAATTTCCCCAAGTTGTTTTGGGGAAGCAATATTAAATTCTTTTTTTGATATTTTAAAAACATTTTTTTGGATTTTCTCTATTTTTTTTTCAAATTTAGACGATAAAATTTTTAAAAACTTATTATCTATTTTAATACCCTCTATTTCCATAAAAGCTAAAATTTTTATCATTGGTTTTTCAAAAAGTTCATAAATATTTACCATTTTCTCATCTTTAAGACTTTTATGAAATTTTTTGTATAATCTAAAAGTTATATCAGCATCTTCAGCAGCATAATCTTTTGCTTTTTCTACATCGACGTCCTTAAAATTAATTTCTTTTTTTCCAGTTCCTACTAAATCTTTAAATGCAATTGTTTTATGATTTAAATGAATTTCTGATAATGAATCCATATTATGTCTATTTTTTCCAGCATCTAAAACATAAGACATTAGCATTGTATCTTCCATGGTAGAAATGGTGATTCCATGTTTAAATAAAACAATAAAATCAAATTTAATATTTTGACCAATTTTTTTTATACTCGAATCTTCGAGCAAGGGTTTTAATTTTTTTAAAACTAATTCTTTATTTAAATTTTTTTGTGACTTATGACCTAATGGTATGTAGCAAGCTTTACCGATTTTAGAACTCAAAGAAACTCCAATTAAATCAGCTTGGTGTGGATCTAGAGAACTTGTTTCTGTATCAACAGCAACCTCTCCAACTTCCTCTGCTTCATTGATCCAATCATCAATTTCTTTTAGATCTTTAATTAGGTGATAATTTTTTTTATTGATTGAATTCAGAGTTTTTTTAGAGACGGTTTCATTTTTAATACCTTCTAAATCTGGTTCTCCATATTTAGATATTGCTGAACTAAGAAGTCTATTAAACTCCATCTCTCTCAAAAATTTAAAAAGTTTATCCTTGTCTATTTCTTTTAATTTGAACTCAGATAGATTTATGTTAACTGGAGCATCATGTTTTAATGTCACTAATTGTTTACTAATTAAAGCTTTGTCTTTATTTTCAATTAATGTTTCTCTTCTTTTATTCTGCTTAATTTCATGAGCAGATTTTAAGAGTTTTTCTAAATTCCCGTATTTATTAATTAATTCTGCTGCTGTTTTCACTCCTATTCCAGGAACACCTGGAACATTATCGCTGCTATCTCCAGCTAAAGCTTGAACATCAATTACTTTGCTCGGATCAACACCAAATTTATTTTGAACATCTTCTTCAGAAATAAATTTATTCTTCATTGGATCAAAAATTCGAACCTTATTTTTAAATAACTGCATTAGATCTTTATCAGAAGAAACAATTGTAACTTTTGCTCCTTTTTTTAAAATTTGGTCTACATATGTTGCTATTAAGTCATCAGCTTCATAATTAATAAGATCAACTGAAGGTAAATTAAAAGCTAATACAGATTTTCTTATATATTCAAACTGAGGAGCCAAATCATCTGGTGCTTCTGAGCGATTAGCTTTATAGTCACTATAAATTTCATTTCTGAAAGTTTTTCTAGCAGAGTCAAAAATTACTGCAAAATGAGTCGGTTTATGTTTATTTTCATTTGATTTTGAGTCTTCAAGAAGTTTGAATAACATACTACAAAAGCCACTGACCGCTCCTGTTGGTAATCCATCACTCTTTCTTATTAAAGGAGGTAATGCATAATAAGCTCTAAATATATATCCTGATCCATCAATAAGATAAAAATGATCTGTTTTTTGAATTTTACTCATTAAAAATTAATATAGATTATAGATGGAAATAAGAGTATTATTTTTTATGGAACTTATAAAGCAAAATACTCAATCACAAATAATTAAATCACTACTTGTTATTTTTTTTGGGTCAATAATTCTAGCTATTTCAGCAAAAATTAAAATTCCTTTCTACCCTGTGCCAATGACTATGCAAACATTTGTTGTATTATTTTTAGGGATTAGCTTTGGGTATAAAATAGCTATTGCTACTGTCGGTTTGTATTTAATTGAGGGTATTGCTGGGATACCTGTTTTTTCTAACTCTCCTGAAAGAGGAGTGGGTTTAATTTACTTTACTGGTCCAACTATGGGTTATTTAATAGGATTTATGTCTGCGTGTTTTTTAGCGTCTTTTATAACAACCAAAGATAATTATTTCATGATTTTATCTAAATTAATTTTATCAGTCTCAACAATATATATCTTGGGTGTTGTTTGGTTGGGAGTACTTATTGGATGGGATAAGCCACTTGTACAATTAGGTGTTACACCATTTTTATTAGCTGAGTTTACTAAGATAGCACTTTTAACTGTTTTAGCTAAAAAACTTTTAAAATTAAGAAAATTTATTTAGGAGATCTTTTTGAGAGAATTCTTTGTAGGGTTCTTCTATGCATCTTAAGTCTTCTTGCTGTCTCAGATACATTCCGGTTACATAGCTCAAATACTCTATGAATATGTTCCCACTTAACTCTATCTGCTGACATTGGATTTTCAGGTGGAGCTGCTTTTTTTGATGGATCAGCTAATAAAGCTTTTTCTACATCTTCAGCATCTGCTGGCTTAGCTAGATAATCAATAGCACCCTCTTTAATAGCAGCAACTGCTGTAGGTATGTTTCCATAACCAGTTAACATGATAATTCTGCTATCTGAATTAGATGTTTGTATTTCTTTGACAACTTCTAATCCATTGCCATCTGCCAATCTTAAATCAACTACAGCAAAACCAGGTTTCTTAGCTTTAACGGAATCTATCCCTTTTTGTACACCCTCTGCTTGAATGACGTCAAAACCCTTCTTTTCCATAGCCCTAGCTAACCTTTCCCTAAAAGGGTTGTCGTCATCGACTATTAACAATGATTTATTCTCAAAATCAGCTAAATTTTGAAGTGGTGCTTCATTTTTCATAACACATATATGGATACTTTTTTCCACAATTCAATAGGAAATTATTTGCTTTACATTAAGCAACTATTCAATTAATTGCTGCAAATACTAAAGTTTTTTAATTAATTAAAAGACTTTTTTTTGTTAAATTTTTTTGGGGGGCATTTTTAATGCAAAAATTTAAATCAGTTGAAGAATTAGTAAATCAACTGAGACCTGATAAGCCAGTTTATTGTATCAGAAAGAATTCTATTCTTTCTGCCTCAAATTACTTTCAAAAAAAATTTCCAGGAAAAATTTTATATGCAGTGAAAACTAATCCTCATGAGGAAGTTATTAAAACTCTAATAAAAAGTGGAATAGACCAATTTGATGTGGCCTCTATAGCAGAAATAAAGGCAGTCAGAAAATTTAGCCAAACTGCTAAGTGTTCTTATATGCATACAGTTAAGAGTAGAGAAAGTATTAAAGAGGCTTATTTAAAGTATGGTATTAAAACATTTGCTTTAGATACAAAAGATGAATTAATAAAAATTATTGAAAGTACTAATAATGCTAGAGATCTTGAATTATTTGTAAGAGTTGCAGTATCAAATGAACATGCTGAAATAGATTTATCTAAAAAATTTGGTGCGTTAAGTTCTGAGGCTTCAGGATTATTAAGACTAGTAAAACAAAACTCAAATAAAATTGGATTAAGTTTTCATGTTGGATCACAGTGTATGCATCCAATCTCTTATGCTAAAGGTATTGCTGAAATAGGAAATATAATTAAGAAAACAAAAATTATTCCTAATTACATTAATGTAGGTGGGGGTTTCCCAACAATATATCCAGATTTAATTCCTCAATCTCTAGATAGTTACTTAGAAGAAATTAAAAGAAGTTTAGATAATTTGAAATTAGATAATATGCCAGAAATTATTTGTGAGCCTGGAAGAGCTTTGGTTGCTGAAAGTGGTTCAACCATAGTAAGAGTTGACCTTAAAAAAAAACAAAAGCTTTATATAAATGATGGAACATATGGAACACTTTTTGATGCAGGTACTCCAAATATAGTTTTCCCATCTAAAATGATAAAAGATAATTCTAACAAAATTATTTCAAAAAAATTAACTGCTTTTGATTTTTATGGTCCAACTTGTGATAGCATGGATTATATGAAAGGTCCTTTCCTTCTTCCAAATAACATTAAGGAAAATGATTATATAGAATTAGGTCAATTAGGTGCTTATGGTTTAACCTTTAGAACTCAATTTAATGGATTTTTTTCAGATGAAATTTATGAAGTTGAAGACAAACCAATCATGACTCTTTATGATAAAGAGATTAATAAAGCAACGTTGGTTGCTTAATGTCAGAGAATAAAAGCTTAGGTCATAATAGTAAGAAAGATTTTTTAAAAAATCCTGTAGAGCATATAGATATTACATCTTTCGATGCAAGAAAGATTATTTCATCTATGGAAAAAATGTCATTTGTATCTAGGGAAACTGCTAATGCAGCAAATATATATAATGAAATGTTGAGAGATAAAGAGTGTACGATATTTTTAACTTTGGCTGGCTCTACTTCTGCAGCTGGATGTATGAACATATATAAAGATCTGGTAAAATACAATATGGTAGATGCTATTGTTGCGACCGGAGCATCAATAATAGATATGGATTTTTTTGAAGCTTTGGGTTTCAAGCATTATCGAGGATCCCAATTTCAAGATGATACTGAGCTAAGAAAAAACTACATTGATAGAATTTATGACACTTATATAGACGAAGAAGAGTTACAAATTTGTGATAAAAAAATTTCTGAGATAGCAGATAATTTGGAGCCTAGAAGTTATACTTCAAGGGAATTTATACATGAAATGGGTAAGTATTTAAAAAAAAACTCTGTTAAAAAAGACTCTTTAATTGAAACAGCATATGACAATAATGTTCCAATATTTTGCCCTGCTTTCACTGACTCTAGTGCAGGTTTTGGATTAGTAATTCATCAAGAAAAAAATCCAAAAAAACATATGACTATTGACTCGATAAGAGAATTCAGAGAGTTAACTGAAATTAAAATCCAATCAAAAGGTTCTGGTTTATTTATGATTGGCGGAGGGGTGCCAAAAAATTTTATTCAAGATACTGTGATATGTGCTGAGCTTTTAGGAAAAGAAGTTGATATGCATAAATATGCTGTACAAATTACTGTAGCTGATTCTAGAGATGGAGCTTGTAGTAGTTCAACTTTAAAAGAGGCTAGTTCTTGGGGTAAAGTTGATGTAACTAAAGAACAAATGGTTTTTGCAGAAGCTACAAGTGTACTTCCATTAATTGCTAGTGATGCCTATCATAAGGCTGAGTGGAAAAATAGAGAAAGAAAAAATTTCTCAAAAATATT
>CABXVQ010000031.1:0-6587 GCA_902515605.1 uncultured Pelagibacteraceae bacterium | reverse complement strand
AGTTGTTAGGCCAATATCTGGAAATCCAAGATCATTAGCCATTACTCCCCCTGAAACATAAACAGCATCATAACCTATTTCCTCAATTAACTTTGCTGTTAAAGGATTATAAGCTCCTGGAACTCTTAAGATTTTATTTGATTTTAATTTTTCAACAAAATCAGATCTTTTTTGCTTAGGTTCTTTTTCAACAAAGTGCATTAAAAAATACCTTTCCTTAAATTTCTATTAAGTTTACTTTTTTTGACTTCAATATTTAATCCATCTAATTGTCCAGGTTTTAGTTTTTTTAAATTTTGTACAGTTTTTAAAAATCTATCACTTTCTTTTTTTTCTAAAATATTTTCAGTTAAAGTTAGAAATTTATTGATATAATTTTGTCTTTTAAAAGGTCGAGAACCATAAGGATGAGCATCAGCTCTGTCTTGCTCTTCAATTATTTTTTTCCCATTTTTTAAGGTAATAACTACTTTAGCACCAAATGCTTTTTTTCTTGGATTTGGATCATGATATTTTTTCGTCCATTTTTTATCTTCATGAGTTTTAATTGATCTCCAAATTTTAATAGTACTTTTTCTTTTAGCCCTAGCTTTTGTATAAGATTTGACATGGTGCCAACTACCATCCTCTAAAGCTACTGCAAATATGTACATAATAGAGTGGTCTAGTGTTTCTCTGCTAGCATTAGGATCCATTTTTTGAGGATCATTTGCACCAGTTCCAATAACATAATGGGTGTGATGACTAGTATAGATATCAATTTTTTTAATTTGATTTAAATTTTGAACTTTTTTTTTAAGTTTTTTAGCCAAGTCAATCAAAGCTTGAGACTGATATTCAGCAGAATACTCTTTAGTATAAGTTTCAAGAATTGCTTTTTTTGTTTGACCTTTTTTTGGTAAAGGAACTTTATATAAAGCTTTCTTTCCATCTAGAATTCTAGCAATCACACTATCTTCACCTTCATAGATTGGACTTGGTGCACCTTCACCTCTCATCACTCTATCAACAGCTTCAATAGCAAGTTTTCCTGCATGAGCAGGTGCGTAAGCTTTCCAACTTGAGATTTCACCTTTTCTTGATTGTCTTGTAGAAACCGTTGTATGTAATGCTTGTTGTACTGCTTGATAAATTGTTTCAGAATTTAATCTTAACATTGTACCAAGACCTGCAGCAACGCTTGGTCCCAAATGAGCTATGTGGTCAACTTTATGTTTATGTAAACAAATACCTTTAACCAAATTTACTTGGACTTCATATGCGGTTATAATTCCTCTTAGAAGATCTAAACCACTTTTTTTATTTTGTTGTGCAACGCTTAACAATGGAGGAATATTATCTCCTGGATGACTGTAATCTGCAGCTAAAAAAGTATCATGAAAATCTAGTTCTCTTACTGCAGTTCCATTAGACCAAGCTACCCACTCACAATCAAATTTTAATTTGTTGCTTACACCAAATAATAAAGCCCCATTTTTTCTTGAGTGTTTTAAAGCCATTTCTCTTGAAGAAATAACAGGTCTTCTGTTTAAAGAAGCTATAGCAACTGAAGCGTTATCAATAATTCTATTAATTGCCATTTCAATTACATTTTTATCTAATTTAGCATTGTCACTTGCAATCTCTGCAATTTTCCAGGCAAGCTGGTTTTTTTTGGGGAGGTGAATCTTAGATGGATAAACTTTAACTTTGTGTACTATCAAAATAACTCCTAATTTACGGAATTGTTTTTAATAGTTAAAAAAAAATAATCAATCTTAAAGATATTTTAATACAATTTTTTCAATTCCTACAAAGTCTCTTATCAGGTGATTATGATATATTTCACTAGTATTTTTTTCAGTATAACCATCTTCTAATAGAATTACTGGCATACCAGCTTCTTTTGCTGCATTTGCATCAGTTTCACTATCACCAATCATTAAGGATCTTTTTATATTTCCATCTAAAATTTCTATTACTGACGTTAGATGTCGAGGATCAGGTTTGCAGTAATTGAAAGTATTATGACCAGCTACATATTCAAAAAAATCATAAATGCCAATTTTTTTTAAAAGATCAACAGCCAGATGTTCCTGTTTATTTGTACAAACACCCATTGAAATATTTTTATCTCTAGACCATATCAGAAAATCTTTAACACCATTTATAAGAGTACTTTCATTAACAATATTTTTTCCGTAAAAATCCACAAAATCTTTAACCATTTCTTTCTTAATTTTTTCATCTTGTACTTTTCCAAATTCTTTTTTTGCTTGCCCCCATATGGATCTTCCAAGCATTGCCCCAGCACCTTGACCAACTAAATTTCTGATTTCCTCAGTTGATTTCGTTGGGTAACCAAATTTTTTCATCACATGATTATGAGCTCGCATTAAATCTGGTGCTGTATCAACTAAAGTACCATCTAAATCAAAAAGAATTGTAAAATTTTGTTTCATAATCAAAAGTATTTTTAAGAAATATTTTGTGAATTAAGAATTATATATACTTAATATAAAGATTTTCCTAGATGAAACAGATAAATTTAAAAAAAGACCAAGATAGATTAAGAGATAAATTTTTAAAGTCAGGTGTAAAAATGACTGGACCAGAAACAATTTATTTTTCTAAAGATATAAAAATTGGAAAAAATGTAACTATTGAACCATACGTAGTTTTTGGCCCAAAAGTAAAAATTGGAAGTAATGTATTAATTAGATCATTTAGCCATTTAGAGAATTGCATTGTTAAAGATAAAGTTGAAATAGGACCTTATGCAAGAATTAGACCAAATACTATTTTAGAAAAAGGTTCAAAAGTTGGAAACTTTGTTGAAATTAAAAAAAGCAAGATTGGAAAAAATTCTAAAGTTAATCATTTAACATATATTGGTGACTCAAATATTGGTAAATATGTTAATGTTGGGGCAGGCACTATTACTTGCAATTATGATGGTATTAAAAAAAGCAAAACATTTATAAAAGACAATGTATTTATTGGATCAAATTCATCATTAGTGGCACCTTTAACCTTAGAGGAAGGCAGTACTATTGGCGCTGGTTCGGTTATAACTAAAAAAGTAAAAAGAAAATCTTTAGCTCTCACTAGGAGCTTACAAACTGAGGTAAAAAATTATAAAAGAAAATAAATATGTGTGGAATTATTGGCATAAATAGTAGTAAACCAGTTTCAGCAACAATTATTAACTCTCTTAAAAAATTAGAATACAGAGGTTATGACTCGGCTGGTATTGCCACACTTTATGATGGTTCAATTAATGAAATTAAATCTGAGGGAAGAGTAGATAACCTTGAAAAAAGTTCTTTAGTAAAAAATATGGAAGGCACTGTAGGTATTGGCCATGTAAGATGGGCAACACATGGATTACCAAATAGTATAAATGCCCACCCCCATTCATCTCAAAATGTTTCAGTTGTTCATAATGGAATTATTGAAAACTCAACATTATTAAAAAAGTTTTTAGTAGGAAAAGGTCATAAATTTAAATCTCAGACTGATACTGAGGTGATAGTTCATTTAATAACAGAAAATTTAAAAACAGAAAATATTGTTGAGTCAATTAAAAAAACTTTAAGATCTCTTCATGGAAGTTTCGCATTAGGAATTATATTTAAAGATGAGCCAGACTTAATTGTTGGAGCAAGAAGAGGTTCTCCTCTTGCTGTTGGATACGGTCCTAATGAAAATTATTTAGGTTCAGACTCATATGCACTTAAATCGATGACAAATAAGATCACTTATTTAAATGATGGAGAATTCTGTATTATTAAAAAGGATCATGTAGAATTTTTTAGTGAAGATGGAACAAAAATTAATAAAAAAGTTTTAGAATTATCCTCACAAGAAGAGAAATATGACAAAGGTGACTTCAAACATTTCATGGCAAAAGAAATAGAGGAACAACCAATTACACTTAAAAATGGAATTAAAGAATATATCGATACATCAAATAATGACATCAATATTCATAATTTTCCTTGGAAAATTAATGAGATATCGTCTGTTACTTTAATCGGTTGTGGAACAGCATACCATTCTTGCTTAATGGCAAAATACTGGTTCGAAGAACTTACCTCTTTAGATGTTAATATAGATATAGCATCAGAATTTAGATACAGAAAAAACAGATTCAAAAAAGATACTTTATATGTATTTGTATCTCAGTCTGGTGAGACAGCAGACACTTATGCAGCACTAGATATATGTATTAAAAATAGAATGAAGACTTGTGCAGTAGTAAACGTCATTGAAAGTTCAATAGCTAGAGATAGTGAATTTGTTCTTCCAATACATTGTGGAACTGAAATTGGGGTTGCATCAACAAAAGCTTTTTTAGGTCAAATTTTAATTCTTTATATTTTAGCCTTAAAACTAGGGCTATTAAATCAAGATATAGAAAAAAAAGTATTTACAAAAAAAATTAGAGATCTTCAAGATTTACCAAAATTAGTTGAGAAGACATTATCTATTGATAATAAAATACAAACAGTATGTGGTACATTTAACGATGCAAAAGGATCAATGTTTTTAGGAAGGGGTTTTTCTTTTCCAATTGCACTTGAAGGAGCGCTCAAATTAAAAGAATTATCTTATGTACATGCTGAGGGCTATCCTGCAGGAGAAATGAAACATGGTCCTTTAGCTTTAATTGAGGAGGGAATGCCAGTTGTAGTTCTGGCTCCTAGGGACAATTATTATAAAAAAACAATCTCAAACATGCAGGAGGTAATTGCAAGAGGAGCGAAAGTTTTATTAATAACAAATAAAAGTAAAGATGAAGTTTTATCCGAAAATATTTGGGAAACTATAGAGGTAGAAAGTGCCAATGAGGATCTTTTACCTTTCCTTTTAACAATACCTTTGCAGAAATTAGCTTATTATTCAGCACTTAAAAAAGGTTTTGATATTGATAAACCTCGTAATTTGGCTAAATCTGTCACCGTTGAATAATTAAAAAACTCTGATACAACAATCTAAGGTTGAACATGAAAAATTGGAAAGTAAATAGTTGGAGAAAATATCCTGTTAAGCACATACCTACGTATGTTGATGAAAAGGAACTTAACGATGTGTTGAATAAGTTAAAAACTTTTCCTCCGATGGTATTTGCAGGCGAAACTAGACACTTAAAAGAACAATTAGCAAAGGTGGTTGATGGTAAAGCTTTTCTTCTTCAAGGAGGAGACTGTGCTGAAAGTTTTGCAGAATTTCATCCAGATAATATAAGAGACACTTTCAAAGTAATACTTCAAATGTCTTTAGTGTTAACTTATTCAGCTTCTTTACCTGTTGTTAAACTTGGAAGAATTGCTGGGCAGTTTTCAAAACCAAGAAGTGCACCAACTGAAAAACAAGGGGATAAAGAATTACCAAGTTATTTAGGTGACAATATCAATGCAATAGATTTTACTGAAAAAGCAAGAAGACCTGATCCAAAAAGATTATTTAAAGCTTATTCGCAGTCAGCTTCTACTCTTAATTTACTAAGAGCATTTTCAAAAGGAGGTTTTGCTGATTTAAATAAAGTTCATTTGTGGAATTTAGATTATATTAAAAAAAGTCCTCAAGCTAAAAAATTTAAAGAACTTGAAGATAAAATTGCTGATGCTTTAGGTTTCATGGAAGCATGTGGAATAACATCAGATTTTAATAACAGAATGTATACAGTAAATTTTTGGACATCACATGAGGCTTTACATTTGCCATTTGAAGAAGCTATGACCAGAGTTGACTCTACTACCGGAGAGTATCATGATACCTCTGCTCATTTTGTATGGATTGGTGATAGAACTAGACAATTAGACGGTGGTCATGTCGAATTTTGCAAAGGAATTGAAAATCCAATAGGGATTAAATGTGGACCAACTTCAAAACCTGATGAAATTTCAAAAATTTGTGAAGTATTAAATCCAAAAAATGAAAAGGGTAAAATAACTTTAATATCGAGATTTGGTCATCAAAATGTTGAAAAATTTTTACCAAAACTAATTAGGGGAATTAAGAAAGAAGGATTAAATGTTGTTTGGTCATGTGATCCAATGCATGGAAATACGATTAAATCTACTACTGGTTTTAAAACAAGACCTTTTAATGATGTAGTTAACGAAGTAAAAAATGTTTTTGGAGTTCATCAATCAGAAGGTTCGTACGCAGGTGGCTTGCATATTGAGATGACTGGGCAAGATGTTACAGAATGTACTGGTGGAGCTAGAAAAATATCTGATGCAGACTTATCAAGCAGATACCATACTCATTGTGATCCAAGATTAAACTCAGAACAGGCTATTGAACTAGCTTTTTTAATTTCAGATGAGATCAAAAAGAATACCAGCTATTCTAAAAATGCTATTCAAGCGGCATCTTAAGCCATTGTTTTAGGAAAAATAATTATTAAATATAAAGTCATGAAAGCATCTGAAAAAGTAAAATACATATCAAATTGGATAAAAACCTATGTTGATCAAATGCCAAATAAGGCAGAGTCTTTAGTTATAGGGATTTCTGGAGGTATAGATTCGTCAGTATCTAGCACCTTAAGTGCTATGACAGGTTTAAAAACAATAGTTTTAACAATGCCAATAAAA
>CABXVQ010000030.1:0-6784 GCA_902515605.1 uncultured Pelagibacteraceae bacterium | reverse complement strand
TAAATTTATTAAATGATAAACAATTTGATAATATTAAATCTATTGATGCTCGACCTCAAAATCAGGTAATTACTTATGAATGAGAAGCTAAAATTTGAAACATATTTATTTATAGATAGTAAAAAAATAGTTATTTGTGTTATTGAAAAAAAAACATTTAAAGTTCTTTTCAAAGAAGAAAAACTATTGGATGATTACAATGAAGTTTCTAACTTAAAAAAGTTAGATAATTTTCTTGCTAAAAATATCCTCAAAATTGAAAAAATTTTAAAAAATTTTGTAAAAGATATATATATTATTTTGGATAATAAAGAATTTTTTCCAATAGAAATTTCAATCAAAAAAGATCATAATGGTAATTCTATATCTCAAGAAAATTTAATTAATCCTTTAAATGTACTAAAAAATTTGTGTCAATTTAGTTTTAAGGATAAAAAAATCATTCACATGTTAATAGAAAATTATCAAATTGATGGTAAAAATTATTCAATCTTACCTGAAAACTTAGAGTGTAATAATTTTTCTTTAGACATTAAATTTATATGTTTATCCAAAAATTTGATTGAACATTATGAGTTAATTCTTAAAAAATATCACATTTTAGTAAATCAAATATTAAATGCTGAGTATGTTAGACAATTCCAAAATCAACAAAATTCAAATATATATACAACTGCAAGCAGAATAATTTCAGGTTATAACAATAATGAGATATCATTGGTAAATAAAACCCTCAAAAATAAGGGTTTTTTTGAAAAATTTTTTGATCTTTTTAGTTAAACTGTATTTAACAGTAATATTTGTTGTTTTCAGTTTTTTGATCTTCAGCCTTAAAAGTTCGTTGTGACTTTATTAAACCAAAAAACAATTAACAACCCTGTAAAATTTACAGGAATAGGCCTTCATAGTGGAAAAACAGTTAATATTTCTATCAATCCTTCAGAACCTAACACTGGAATTATATTTAAAAGAGTTGATTTAGAAAATAACAATTTAATATTTCCAAGTTTTGCAAATGTAACTAACACTTCTCTCAATACTACAATATCTAATGATTTTGGTGTCCGAGTTTCTACAATAGAACATTTAATGGGAGCATTATTTGGGTTGGGAATAGACAATGCTTTGATTGAAATCGATAATGAAGAAGTTCCTATTTTAGATGGTTCAGCAAAAGAATTTATTGAAAAATTAATTATTAGTGGATTAAAACAAAGTGAAGTCCCAATTAAGATTATAAAAATCAAAAAAAAAATATCATTCAATGAGGGAGAAAGATCAATATCTATCGAACCCTCTAAACTAAGTTTAGATATTAATTTCCAATTAAAATATGATAACGCTGTAATAGGAAATCAAAAAAATAAAGTTAATGTTTACGAGGATGACTTGAATGACATTTTCAACTCTAGAACTTTTTGTTTATATGAAGATATAGAGAGAATTAAAAAAAATGGACTGGCAAAAGGTGGAAGCCTAGATAATGCAGTTGTAGTAAAAGGTTCTGAAATATTAAATATAGAAAAACTTAGAAATTCTAAAGAATTTGTTAATCATAAAATACTTGATTGTATTGGTGATCTTTATACTAGTGGCTATAGAATTGTAGGTAGTGTAAGTTGCTCTCAGGGTGGTCATTATCTAACCAATCAATTATTAAAAAAGGTATTCCAAAACAAAGAAAATTTTTCAATAATTGAAATCCAAGAAAGAAACCTTCCACACACTATCATAAATAAAAGTTTATTAAGATCAATTGCATAGTCCATATAGATCTTTTAAATTGTAAGTTAAATCTATATAAAACAAATATGATTAAACTTAAAATTTTTTTATTTTTAATGTTATTTGTTCTAGGTAATTCTTGCTCAAAAGAAAATATCCAAAAATCTACAATCAAAGAAAAAAGTCTAGATCTTCAAGTACTAGAAGCTTATCAAAGTGGAATAGAAGCTTTAGACGGCGGTGATGTCTTGTATGCAGCAAAAAAATTTAATGAAGCTGAAATGTTATTTCCACAAAGTGAATCGGCACCCAAAGCTGCTTTGATGGCAGCATACTCATATTACACTCAAGATTATTATGGGGATTCAATTGCAGAGCTAGAAAGATTTATAAAAGTGTACCCTCTGCATAAAGATTTAGTTTATGCTTATTATTTACTTGCAATTTGTTATTATGAACAAATTGTTGATGAAAAAAAAGATTTACAAGCAATAATTAAAGCAAAAAAAAATTTTCAAATAATTTTAAAAAATTATTCTAATACGGAATATGCTATGGATGCTGAATTTAAAGTTGACCTAATAAATGATATTCTTGCTGCAAAAGAAATGTATATAGCCAGGTACTATTTTGAAAAAAAAAAGTGGATACCAGCTATAAATAGATTTAAAAAAATTACTGACGAATATGACACGACTATTTATGCAGAGGAAGCGTTACACAGATTAGTTGAAGTTCATTATACCTTAGGTTTAATCAATGAGGCTGAAAAATATGCTCAATTATTAGGCTATAATTATCAATCATCAAAATGGTATGAAAATTCATACAGTTTATTTAATAAAAACTATGAGATAAAAAAAAAGGAGAGATTTAAAACTTATAAAAAAAAGAGCAGTAGTTTTCTAAAAAAATTTAAATCTCTTATCAATTGAGATGGACAAAATAAAAATTAAGAAAGAGTACCAAAAGAAAATTAAAAATCTAATTAAACTTAACAGACATTATTATGAATTAAGTGAACCTATTGTTGAGGATCAAGAATATGATCAGATAAAATCTGATATTATTCTATTAGAAAAAAAATATGATTTTTTAAAAAGTGAAGAGTCTCCATCAAAAAAAGTTGGTTATAGGCCTTCAAAAACTTTTAAAAAAGTTCTTCATAAGGTTTCAATGCTTTCACTTTCAAATGCATTCTCTGAGGAGGATTTAATTAATTTTGAAAAAAAAATAATTAATTTTTTGGATAAAGATAGTTCCTTTGAAATTGAATATAGTGCAGAGCCAAAGATTGATGGAATTTCAGCATCATTGACTTATCAAAAAGGAAAATTCATAATGGGTCTTTCTAGAGGTGATGGAAAAGAAGGAGAAGATATCACTCAAAATTTAAAAACAATAAATGATATACCTAAAGAAATTTTAATTAAAGATTTTCCAACAGACATTGATATAAGAGGAGAAGTTTTTATTGCTAATAAAGATTTTGAAAAAATTAAAGATAAGTTTGCTAACCCTAGAAATGCTGCATCAGGGTCTCTCAGACAAAAAAATCCAAATGATACGAAAAAAATTCCCCTTAAATTTATAGCCTATACATTTGGTCATGAAAAAGGAATGAAAGTTAAAAAACAAAATGAATATTTACAAAAGTTAACAGAGTGGGGATTTAAAACAAATCCATTTAATAAAACTTTAAAAGGTGTTCAAAATTTAATGAATAATTATTATGAAATTGAGAAAAAAAGAAATGAGATTGATTTTGATATTGATGGGATTGTTTATAAAATTAATAATTTTGATTTACAAAAACGTTTAGGAAATGTAGCAAATTCTCCACGATGGGCTATAGCACATAAATTTTCTGCTAATAAAGGTATTTCCAAAATACTTAATATAGATATTCAAGTAGGAAGAACAGGCGCCTTAACTCCTGTAGCAAAAATAAACCCATTAAATATTGGTGGAGTAGTTGTTTCAAATGCAACTCTCCATAATGAGGATGAAATAATAAGAAAAGATATTCGAATAAATGATACAGTTGTTGTAGAAAGAGCTGGTGATGTGATTCCTCACGTTGTTTCAGTAGATGTAAAAAAAAGAAAAAAGGATTCTAAAAAATTTATTTTTCCAAAAAAGTGCCCATGTGGTTATGAAACAATAAAGGAATACAACAAGATAACAAAAAAATTTGATGCAGTAAGAAGATGTCCCGATAGAGGGTTTGACTGCGATAGAATGGCCAAGGAAAGACTAAAACATTTTGTCTCGAAGGAAGGTTTTAATATTGACGGTTTTGGTAAAAAAATAGTTGAAAATTTTTGGGATTTAAAATTAATAAGACTTCCACAAGATATATTCAATCTAAATTATAAAAAGATAGAGTCATTAGATGGCTGGGGTAAGCAATCAGTTTTAAATCTTAAATATGCAATAGATGATAAAAAAAGTATTTCATTTGAAAGATTTATTTATTCACTTGGTATAAGACACATAGGTTTTGAAAATGCAAAATTGATAGCTAAAACACTAAAGTCATCAGAAAGTTTTGTTAATCTTTCAAAAGATGACAAATTTGATGATCTACTAAATATTGATGGAATAGGAGAAACACAAATTAATTCTATAAAAAATTTTTTTAAAAATAAAACCAATTTAAATATAATAAATAGTCTTCAAAAAATTTTAAATATTAAAAAGGCTATTGAGAATAAAAAGGGTGGAATTTTAAGTAATAAAACATTTATGTTAACTGGTAAACTTAACGGTATAAGTAGGGCTGAGGCTAAATCTTTAATTGAAACAAATTCTGGTTCAATAATTAGTAATGTATCAAAAAAACTTGATTATTTAATTATAGGTGAAAAACCTACAAATAGAAAAATTGAAGCTGCCAAAGAATTAAATATAAAAATTATAAACCAATCTGAATGGCTTAGATTAATAAATAAAACTGGCTAGCCACCTTTTTTCGTAAATACTGAGGTAATTATAAAGTTTAGAATAGACTTCTAAATTATACTTAAATAAATAATCTTTTTCATCTTTAGTTAACTGGTTATGATCAATTAAATCTTTATCAATTGGAGCTAAAGTTAAATTTTCAAAACAAAGCTTATTGTGAATTTTTTTTACATAAACTAAATTTTCAATTCTAATTCCAAAATCATTTTTTTTATAAAAGCCTGGTTCATTACTTAAAATCATGCCTTCCTGAATTTTAATTTTATTAAATTTAGAGATTGATTGTGGTCCTTCATGAACATTCAAAAAGAAACCAACTCCATGTCCTGTTCCATGAGCATAATCTAAATTAATTTTTTTTAAAAATTTTCTTGCCCTTATGTCAATATCTTTGCCGGTTTTATATTTAGTTAGATCAGACTGAAAAACTGCAATATGACCTTTTAAAACTCTAGTAAAAATATTCATTATTCTTTTTTTTGGTTTTGAAAAACAAATTGTCCTAGTAACATCAGTAGTTCCATATTTATATTGCCCTCCTGAGTCACACAAAAAAATGTCACTCTTTTTTATATTTTTAGAATTATTTTTTGTTGCTCTATAATGAACAATAGCTCCATTAGATCCAGTCCCAGCGATAGTATTGAAACTTGGATAAAGATATTTTTTATTTTTTTTTCTAAAATATTCTAATTTGTTTTGCGCTTCATATTCACTAATCTTTTTCCTATTCTTTATTTTCATCCAATAAAGAAATTTAGTTAGAGCGGCACCATCTATTATATGGCTAGAAATCATATTTTTTATCTCTTCATTACTTTTAATTGATTTAAATAAATAAATAGGATCTTCTTTTTTTAAAATCTTAAACTTTTTTTTTAAAATATTCTCAAAGAATAATGAACAAGTTTTATAATCAATAATTATTTTACTTCCCTTGAGATCTTCGATGAGTTTTTCAAAATTTTTAAATTCTATAACTTGTTTTTTCCTAATTTTTTTTTCTAAAATTATCTTTTTGGCCTTCTTTTTTTCACAAATCAAATATGGATTATTTTTTTTATCTATTAATAAATGGCAGTTTGGTATTGGACTATTGGGATTATCAAATCCTCGGATGTTCAACAACCATGCAACATTCTCAGGAGCAGTTATAAACATTAAATCTGAATTATTTTTGCTAAGATATTTTTTGATTTTTAAAAGCTTCGCTTCATAGCTCTCTCCAACTATATTGTCTTCGATTGAAAAGAAAGGTTTATGAAAAAAAGATTTTTCTTTATATACTTGATCAATTAGATTCTCTTTAATAATCTTAACCTTATTATGTTTGCTAAAATATCTCTTAATTTGTTGGGAAGTAAATATTTTTGGATCAATTCCTAAAGTAAGATTTTTAAATAAATTGCAATTTATAATTTTATCGTAACTTACTATCTTAAAAATTTTACCAGACTCTTTATCAGCTTGAATTGTATATCTTCCATCAACAAATAAATAATATTTATCTTTTAAGATAACTGAATAACCTGCTGAACCAGTAAAATTTGATATCGTTTTTAGTCTATCATTTTTTGAATATTCAGAAAAAAACTCATCATTTTTAGGAATTACATAGCCATCAATTTTATATTTATCGAATCTATTAATTAATTTTTGAATTCTCTTTTTTATCATTTAATTCGTTTTTGATATCTTATCCATCCTGGACTTTTAATGTTATCGTCATTATCAAAATCTTGATTGAATTCAAATTCTTCTAATTCATCTTTTTCTTCATCAAAAAATGAATTTTTTTCTAAATATTTTTCTGGTAGTTCATCAATGAATCTTGAAGCCATACTATCAATCCAATCACCTTGATAAAATCTATTCATAGAAAACGATATAATTGCTTTTTTTTTAGCTCTTGTTAGTCCGACATATGCCAATCTTCTTTCTTCCTCAAGGCCACTTTGACCTTTTTCTTCAATAGATTTTTGATGTGGAAATAGACCTTCCTCCCAACCCGGTAAAAAAACAACTTCAAATTCCAAGCCTTTTGCTGCGTGCATTGTCATCATGTTAATCTTTTCTCCCTCCCATTCTTGAT
>CABXVQ010000029.1:0-6928 GCA_902515605.1 uncultured Pelagibacteraceae bacterium | reverse complement strand
TAAGCTCTATCAACTAATAAGGAAATAAATGCCACAAATGCAACTGTCGCAAATGCTGCTGCGATATCATCAAAAATTACTGCAATAGCAAATAATAACTCAGATTTATCGCTCCATGCTAACAGACTAAATAAAAGGTTTGTACTTGCCATAATAATTCCAGCTAGAAACATGGCTTTTAAAACACCTGATCTAATAACAAAAAGTCCTCCCAAAAGAGTAAAAATTACAGTTGTTATCCAACCTAATGTTTTAGAATAGATAGCAATATCTGATTTACTAAAACCTATTTCTTTATAAAAAATGATAGACATACGACCCAAAAAAGCTTCACCAACTTTAAATAAAAATACAAAACTTAATATTCCAATAGCAATTTGAAAGCCATTTTTTTTGAAAAAACTTGAAATAGGTCCACCAATAGTACCTGCAACCCAAGACAATGATAGAGTAAAGATGTTTTGTTTTATAAATTTGCTTGAGATTAGTTTGTCATTTTCTAACTGTTTTATTCGTCTATCCTCATGACCTGTTTCGTGAATAAACATGAGTCCGATATTCATTAAAATTATTAGAATTCCTAAAATTAAAAAAGTTAATTGCCAGTAATTTTCAAAACCTGCATTTTCTAAAAATTCAGCAGAAAATAGAGATAATACACCTCCAAGTTTATATCCACTCCACCACCCAACTACAGCCATTGCGGCACCAGCAGCCATTGCTCCACCTTCATTTTCTCCAATTTGTTCTATCCTTAATGCGTCAACTGTTATGTCTTGTGTTGCTGATGCCACAGCAATTAAAAGTCCAACAGTAATAACTAATGCTAAATTTTCTGTTGGATTAATAATGCTCCACAAAAAAAGAGACAACAAAATTAACGATTGCATTAACACAATCCACCCTCTTCTATGGCCAATTTTTTTTGTTAAAAAGGGTATTTGGATCCTATCAACTAAAGGTGCCCATAAATAATTAAAAGCATAAACAGCAAATATAAGTCCAGCCCAGCCTACGGTTGATCTACTAAGTCCATCTTCCTTTAACCATAAACTAAGACTACTTCCGATTAAAACCCAAGGAAATCCAGAAATTGCACCTAATAATAATATTTTTAACATTCTTTTATCAAAATAAATTGAGAAGGTTTCTGAAAGAGATTGTTTTTTTATTTCAATCATTTTAATTTCTCCAAAAGGATGGAAGGAATAAAACTAATATTGCAAAAAGTTCTAATCTCCCCAAGATCATACCAATAGTTAAAATCCACTTTGAAACATCAGGTAGAGTTGAAAAATTTCCATTAGGACCAATTATAGATCCTAACCCAGGACCAACATTAGAAATGGAAGTAGCAGCACCAGATATTGCTGTAATAAAATCAAGCCCTGTTAAAGATAACAAAGCTGATAATAAAAAAAATATTACTAAATACATGTAAATAAATGAAATTATTGAAGCAATAAATTTATTATCAATTTGATTCTGGTCATATTTCAAAACAAAAATACCCTTGGGATATATAATTTTTTTAAGCTGATTTGTTATAAAAGAATAAAGAATTTGAAATCGAAATATTTTAATACCACATGTTGTTGAACCTGCGCATCCTCCTATGAACATTAAACCTAAAAATAAAACTAATGGAAAACTTCCCCAACTATCAAATTGAGCATTTACATAACCAGTTCCTGTCAAAATTGAAATAACATTGAAAAAGACTGACCTTATATTAAATGAACTTGAATTATTAATGGATAGATAAATTGATAAAATTATAATAGATATAAATATAACCTTTAAAAAAGTTTTAATTTGAGTATCAGAAGTAAAGATAGATCTATTTCCATTTAAAAATTTTATATAAACAATAAAAGGAAGACTTCCCAAAATTATAAAAATTATTGCAGACGTTTCTATCGCAACACTATTAAAAAAACCGATAGACTGATTATAATTTGAAAAACCTCCTGTTGCTATTGTCGTCATAGAATGGGTAATACTATCAAAAATATCCATCCCAAAAATATTATAAGTAATAGCACAAAGAGCAGTAAGACCTGAATAGATATAAATTAATCTCAGTGCGATCTCTTTTGATTTTGGGAGAATTTTTTCTGATGAGTCATTGTTGGATATTTTAAATAGCTGCATACCTCCAACATTCATAATTGGCATTAAAGTAATTGCCATTACAATTATACCAATACCACCTAACCATTGAAGTATTGCTCTCCATAATAAAATACCTTTAGGCATATCCTCAAGATTTGAGATAATTGTAGAGCCAGTAGTAGTAATCCCTGACATACTCTCAAAAAAAGCATTAGTGAATGAAAAGTTTAAATTAGAAAATACAAATGGAAGAGACCCAAAGATTGCAATACTTAACCAAGAAAGTGCTGTGAGTAAAAAAGCTTGTTGTAAATTTAGTTTTTTTTCATGATCCAAATTTGATAAAAAAAATAAAGTACCAAAAACTATTGTTACGATAGAGGCTCCAAAAAAAGACGAATCAAACTGGCTATAGATCAGTTGCACAATAATAGGCACTAACATAAAAATCCCTAGGATTATTTGAAGTATCCCTAGTGTAAAAAAAACAGTTTTATAATTAGACATTTTGAAAGAACATTATTTTATGGTAAATAAATTTCAACTCTATAAGAATTAAGTTGTTCGTTAATATTAGATTTTGTTTGAATTATTCATGATTAAAAAAGAAAACTTAGAAAAAACAAGTGCATGGCCATTCGTTGAGGCTAAAAAGTTACTCAGAGAAAGAAAATCTATTATTGAAAAAAAAGGAAAAATCACACTTCAGACTGGCTACGGACCAAGTGGATTACCTCACATAGGAACTTTTGGTGAAGTTGCTAGAACTTCGATGATGGTAAACGCTTTAAAGCATTTAACAGATCTTCCAACAGAAATTTTGACTTTTTCAGATGATATGGATGGATTAAGAAAAGTACCCGAAAATGTTCCTAACAAAGAATTACTAGAAGAAAATTTGCATAAACCACTTACACAAGTTCCAGACCCTTTTAAAAAATTTAAAAGTTTTGGTGAACATAATAATGAAATGTTAAAAGATTTTTTGAATAATTTTAAATTTATTTATAATTTTAAAAGTTCAACTAAACTTTATAAATCAGGTTTTTTTAATCCCTCTTTAGAAGTTATCTTAAAAAATTATGAGGGAATAATGAACATCATATTACCAACTTTAGGAAAAGAACGTCAAAAAACTTATAGCCCTTTTTTGCCCATATGTCCTGAGACAGGGCAAGTATTAGAAATTCCAGTAAAAGAGATAAATGAAAAAAAATCTATAATTATTTTTGATAACAAAGGAAAAGATCTAGAGTCTAGTGTTCTAGATGGAAATTGTAAATTACAATGGAAAGTTGACTGGGCTATGAGATGGTATGCTTTAGATATTGATTTTGAAATGTATGGAAAAGATCTTATAGAAAGTGCAATTTTATCATCAAAAATTATCAAACTAATTGGAAAAACTAATCCGTCTGGTTTTGCATACGAGTTATTCTTAGATGAAAAAGGGGAAAAAATATCAAAATCAAAAGGAAATGGTATTACAATTGATCAATGGCTTCAATATGCTTCACCTGAAAGCTTATCATTATACATGTATCAAAATCCTAAAAGAGCTAAAAAACTTTATAATGAAATTGTTCCTAAAGCTGTGGATGAGTATCTAGACTCAATTGAAAAAGCAAAAAATCAAGATGAATTACAATTATTAATGAATCCTGCTTGGCACGTCCACAATAGTAATGTTCCCCAAGAAAATATAATTATGTCTTTTTCAATGTTATTAAATCTTGTTGAGACTAGTAACGCAGATAATAAAGAACTTTTATGGAAGTTTGTTAAAAAATATAAAGAAAATATCTCAGAAAGAGATCATCCTATTTTTGATAATCTAGTGGGTTATGCTATCAAATATTTTAATGACATAATCAAAGCAAAGAAAAAATACAAAACTCCAAATTTAGAAGAAAAAAAAGCCCTAGAGTCTCTAGTCAAAACTCTAGAAACTTGTAATGATAAAATGACACCTGAAGATATTCAGACATTAATTTACTCAACTGGTAAAGAAAATGGTTATGCAGAAAATCTTAGAGATTGGTTTAAGTTGATTTATCAAGTGGTATTTGGTGACGAAAATGGTCCTCGAATGGGTTTTTTTATAAGTTTTTTTGGTGTTAAAGAAACAAAAGATCTTATAATAGATAAAATTAAATAATGTTTTCAAATTTAAGATCTTTAATTTTCAAATTAGATCCTGAGACAGCTCACAGTTTAGCTATCAAATCTTTAAAATTTAATTTTGCTCCAAACATTCTGGATGAAGATAAGAATAATCCTTTATTTAACACTAAATTATTTAATAGAAATTTAGAAAATCCAATAGGAATAGCGGCAGGTTTTGATAAAAATGCAGAAGTATATAATTCATTATTTAAGCTTGGTTTTGGTTTTGTTGAAGTTGGCACAGTAACGCCCCTCCAGCAATATGGAAATCCTAAACCTAGAGTTTTTAGGCTAGTCGAAGATGAGGCCCTGATTAATAGACTTGGTTTTAATAATTTTGGATCAAAAAATGTTTTAGATAGAATTAAATCTAAAAAGCAGATTGGGCTATTGGGTGTAAATATAGGTCCAAACAAAGATACTAAGGACCGAAATGGTGATTATATTAAATGTTTGAAAACTTTTTGTGAAGTAGCAGATTATATTACAATAAATATTTCTTCACCAAATACAGAAGACCTAAGAAGTTTTCATGATGAATTTAAATTAGATGAATTATTAAAGACGATCGATAAAGAAAAAAAAATTTTGAACTCATTAATTCCAATTGTTGTGAAAGTTTCGCCTGATATAAGTGATCAAGATGTCAGTAAAATTTCTGATGTTCTTTTAGACAATAATGTTAAAGCTGTAATTATTTCAAATACCTCAGACTCGACTAGAGATCGATTGAGCAATATTTTAAAACATCAAAAAGGTGGTTTATCAGGCAAACCGATTGAGGAAAAATCTACAAGTTTGATTAATAAATTTTATAATGTTTTAGAAGGAAGAATTAAAATTATAGGAGTAGGGGGAGTAGACTCAGGTATGAGTGCTTATAAAAAATTTTTGGCAGGCGCTGATTATGTTCAGCTTTATACTGGGATGGTTTATAGAGGTCCAAATATAGTGGGTATTATCAAAAAAGAGTTAAAAGAATTACTATTGAAGGATGGTGTTAAGAATTTCACTGAGATTATAGGAAAAAAAAGACAATCTTAAATCATATAAACTTGACGCAATCCATATCTCACCTTATATAGTCGAGTTATAATGGCAAAAAAATGCGAACTAACTGGAAAAAATCCTATGAAGGGCCATAATGTTAGTCATGCTAACAACAAGACAAAAAGAAGATTCCTGCCTAATTTAAAAAAAGTAAAATTTACCAGTGAGCTTTTGAAAAGAAGTATGAAACTAACAGTTAGCAACGCTGGTGTTAGATCTGTTGATAAAAAAGGAAGTTTCGACGAGTTCTTGAAGACTGTTAAAAATAAAAATTTATCTCCAAGGTTAAAAAAGTTGAAAAAGAGTTTGCTTATTAAATCTCCATTTCAAAAAAAACCTATTCAATCTAAAACTGCCTAATGAATAAAATATTTTTGATGCTCTCATTTTTTATGGGAGTTGTTGTTTTAGCTTCTAATTATTTAGTTCAATTTCCAATTAAATATTATGGTTTAGAAGAAATATTGACTTATGGTGCATTTAGTTACCCAATTGCTTTCCTAATCACTGATCTTGCTAATAGATCCTATGGTAAAAAAGCTGCTAGAAAAATTGTTTATATTGGCTTTGCTATAGGAATTAGTTTCACTCTTTTGTTTTCGACAAATTTTGCAGATCTAATATCTTTAAGAATTGCCATAGGTTCAGGTACTGCATTTTTAACGGCACAGTTGTTAGACGTTCAAATATTCGATAAACTTAGAAAAAGAGACTGGTTTATTGCTCCATTAACATCTTCACTTATTGGATCTACAGTTGATACTTTTCTATTTTTCTCAATATCCTTTTATGCAACAGGAATACCCTGGGTTACACTTGCATTTGGAGATTTAGCAGTCAAGATTTTAGTGGCATTAACAATGCTAATTCCATTTAGATTTCTCTTAAAAACATTTAGGCCTGTATAGATTTAGTATAAATATTTATAAGTTAATATTTTATATGCTAACTTTGCTACTAAAAAATTATACGAGTTGAAACCTTTTATTGGTGCAAGTTCATTTATATCTGCTCCAACAATGTTGGAATTTTTAGCAGCTATTCTTATTATATCTAAAGTTTCATCCCAAAATAATCCACCTGGCTCTGGTGTACCAGTAGCAGGCATAATACTAGAGTCAAAACCATCGACATCAAAAGTTAGATAAACAGTCTTATTCTTTATTAATTTTTTGAATTTTTGCAGACTCCAATTTGCTTTATCTTTAGCCCAAAATAAATTTATTCTTGATTTATTTTTTTTCAAAAATGGGATTTCACTTTGAGAAATATTTCTAATTCCAAATGAGATAACAGAAACATTCTTATAGTCCAAACATCTTCTGATTGCTGAGGCATGGGAAAATTTATTCCCATTATAGCTATCTCTTAAATCTGCATGAGCATCGAAATGTAAAATACAAATTTTCTTATATTTTTTTACAAATGGCTCAATACATCCAGGTGTAATTGAATGTTCACCTCCAAAAGTCATAGGAAAAAGTTTTTTATTTAAGATTTCTTTATTTAAATTAGCCATTTTTTTTAGAGCTTTATTTATATTTCTATCAATCTTAAAAGGTTTTAATGTTTTAATTCCTATCTTTTTATAAGGTTC
>CABXVQ010000028.1:0-7674 GCA_902515605.1 uncultured Pelagibacteraceae bacterium | reverse complement strand
TCTAATAGGTTTTAGGACTATTTCAGGAGAAGATAATAGTGAATTAATTAATTATTGTGAAAATTTACTAAAAGAACTTGGAGCAACATCTTTTAAGACATTTGATAATGAAAAAAAAAGAGTAAATCTTTTTGCGACTATTAAAGCAAAAAAATCTAATGGTGCTAAACCAATAATTTTATCTGGTCATACAGATACAGTTCCTGTCTCTAAAAGTTGGAGCACTGATCCTTTTAAAGCAACAATTAAGGGTGACAAACTTTATGGTAGAGGTTCTTGTGACATGAAAGGTTTTATAGCATGCACTTTAGCTTTTGCTCCAATTTATGCAAAAATAAATTTAAATAGAGATATCCATTTTTCATTTACCTTTGATGAGGAGACAGCATGTTTAGGAGCTCCTATTTTAATCAAAGAACTTCAAAAAAGAAATATTCAAGATGGAATTTGTATTATTGGTGAACCTACTAAAATGAAAATCATAGATGCTCACAAAGGTTGTTATGAATATACAACTTATTTTGAGGGTTTAGCAGGACACAGCTCTGCTCCTCATAAAGGTGTTAGTGCTGTTGAATTTGCAGCAAGATACGCATCAAAATTAATTGAATTAAGAAATGAACTTAAAAAAAGAGCCCCAAAAGACTCTATATTTGATCCACCTTTTTCAACTTTACAAGTAGGAGGAATATTTGGAGGTATTGCTCATAATGTTATAGCTGATAAGTGTCATATTAATTGGGAAACGAGACCAGTTGTTAAAGAAGATGGTGTTTTTTTAAATAAAAAAATTGATGAATACGCAAATGATATTCTTTTGCCAGAAATGAAAAAAGTTTTTTCTAAATCAAATATTAGAAAAGAAATAATAGGTGAAGTAACAGGTTTCGATCGAGTTGAAAAATCTGAGGCTTGTGAATTAGTCTCAAGTCTCACTGGTGATAATTCAAGAGAAGTTGTGTCTTTTGGAACAGAGGCAGGATTATTTCAGGAAATTGGTATGAGTACAGTTGTATGTGGTCCAGGCTCAATTGAACAAGCTCACAAAGTAGATGAATTTATTGAACTAAATGAATTAAAAAAGTGTTTAAAGTTTTTAGATGGTTTAAAAAAACAATCTCTTCTAAATTAACTCCAGCCACCCACAGATTTTACTTCCAAAAATTCCTCAAGGCCATGTTCACCGGCTTCTCTACCAATTCCTGAATGTTTAAAACCTCCAAATGGAGCATCAACTGCAATACCAGCTCCATTTACATCAACCATTCCTGATCTCAGCTTTCTCGCAACTCTTTTTACTTTTTCTGAGTCTTTGGTTTGAATATAGTTTGTTAATCCATAAGGTGTGTCATTGGCAATTTCAATTGCTTCTTCTTCGGTTTCAAATGGAATTACCGATAATACTGGTCCAAAAATTTCTGTTCTTGCGACTTCCATATTATTATTTACATCTGCAAATACAGTGGGTTTAACAAAATAGCCTTTGTCTAGTCCTGGTGGTTTACCTGGTCCACCTGCAACTAATTTAGCACCTTCATCAATTCCCTTTTTAATTAAAGTTTGAATTTTATTATATTGAGTTTCAGAAATCACTGGGCCTATATGCTCTCCTTCTTTTTTAGGGTCACCTACCTCAAAATTTTCTGTATATTTTTTCAATCTTTCTATTGCATCACTATACATAGATTTCTCTACTAGCATTCTTGTAGGAGCATTACATGATTGACCTGAATTTCTAAAACATCTTAACGCACCTCTTTCAATTGCTTCAGGATCAGCATCCTTAAAAATAATATTAGCACCTTTGCCTCCTAATTCTAAACTCACTCTTTTAAAATCTTTAGCAGCATTTTGAGAGATTAAAGCTCCTGCTCTAGTTGATCCTGTAAAAGAAATCATATTTATATCCGGGTGGCTTGTTAGTGCATCGCCTGTTGTGGCTCCATCTCCATTAACTAAATTGAACACTCCTGCAGGAAATTTGGTATCATCTATCAATTCAGCAAGAATCATTGATGATAATGGCGCAAGTTCTGATGGTTTTAAAACCATTGTGCATCCAGAAGCTATTGCAGGCATAACTTTTAAGCAAACTTGGTTCATTGGCCAATTCCAAGGTGTTATTAATGCACAAACTCCTTTTGGTTCATAGATAAGTCTTTGGTTTGGAGCATGTTCACCTAATGGTTTTTCAAATTCGAAATTTTTTAAATACCTAATAAAAGACTTTAAATGAGCGGCACCTGTTCCAGCTTGAAGTTTTGTAGCAAAGTCTTTTGGAGCACCCATTTCAACAGTAATTGCATTGGCAATATCTGCCCATCTTTTTTTATAATTCTCATAAAGTTTTTCTAATAATAATATTCTTTCTTCTTTCGGTGAAAATGCCCATGAACTATAAGCTTTTTTTGCAGCGTTTACTGCCAAGTCAACATCTTCTTTGTTTCCTAATGATATTACAGCACATTCTTCTTCTGTAGCAGGGTTGATTACTTTAATTTCTTCTTTGCTTATTGCTGTTACCCATTTACCATCTATATAAAAATTTTTTTTATTTTCCATAGCAGACTCCTAACCTTTCCTTATTTTTTTGCAAACAAATTAGTTAATTCATAAACTATTGTTGCTGCAGCAAGAGAGGTTACTTCAGCATGATCATAAGCTGGTGAAACCTCAACAACATCAGCTGAAATTAAATTTAAACCTGATAAACCTCTTATAGTGTTAACCATTTCTCTTGAGGTCATTCCAGCAATTTCTGGTGTACCAGTTCCGGGGGCAAAAGCAGGATCTAATACATCTATATCAATAGATAAATATAGAGGGTTATCTCCAACTCTTTTTTTAATTCTTTCAGCAATTTTATCAGTTCCTTGAGTTTGAAACTCATCACAATGAATAATCTTAAATCCAAAACTTTCATCATTTTTGATATCATCTCTACTGTACAAAGGTCCTCTTATACCTACATGCATTGAAGCATCATCTAAAAATAAATTTTCTTCCCTTGCTCTTCTAAAAGGCGTACCGTGAGTGTAAGGTGCACCAAAATAAGTGTCCCAAGTATCTAGGTGAGCATCAAAATGCACTAAAGCTACTGGACCATTGTTAATTTTATTAACAGCTTTTAACAATGGAAATGCAATTGTGTGGTCACCACCAAGACTTATAATTCCCCCAACTTTATTTAATAATTCTTCAGCTCCCACCTCTATTTGTTTAATTGCTTCTTCAATGTTGAATGGGTTGCAAGTAATATCTCCTGCATCAGCTACCTGTTGTACTTTAAAAGGTTCAACATCATAGCTTGGATGGTAATTTGTTCTTAAGTGTCTGGAAGCTTGTCTAATACTTTGGGGTCCAAATCTTGCACCTGGTCTGTAACTGGTTCCAGCATCAAATGGAATCCCGACAATTGCAACATCACAACTCTCCACATCTCTTAGCTCAGGTAATCTTGCAAATGTTGAAGGTCCAGCAAACCGTGGCACTTTAGTTCCACTTACTGGTTGGATTGGATCTTTATTTCTTTTTTTTTTCACAGTAAAATTGTATCACATTCATCTAAATTGGAATATCTTCTATGTGTAAATTTATGAGCTTAATTAGATTAATTATACTATCTTTATTTATTTTCACTCAAACTCAAGCTGATACTATTTATAATCTTATAAAAATTCCAAATTTAGAAATTTATGACATTAAAACTCCAAACAAACTGAGATACTTATATGCTAAACAACCTTTTACACTCGGTGTTGAAAAAAATATAAATTGTTATAATTCTGAAAAAAAAATTCTCGATCAAAAATACAAAATAATTAAAAAAAATTTAAATAGATATAGTCAAGAATTTCTTAAAAAAATTAATCTTAAATACATAGTCCTGTGTGAGGATTTATCCATATCAAATATTAATACTGCTGGAATCCCTGATCATGTAATGAAAACATTAATCTTAGATATCAAATTTAACGAAGATTATTTTGAACGTGTAATCCACCATGAAGTGTTCCATATTATAAATGATAGTTTTAAACAATTATTTGACGAAGACGTTTGGTCTAAATTTAATGTCAAAGAATTCGAATATGCTGAATGCTCCACCTGTACAGATAAATTAGGGCTAAATACTTATATTAGAACTAAAGGTTTTTTTTCTGAATATTCTCAATCTACCGCTTCTGAGGATATGGCAGAGGTTTTTTCCCATTTAATGATTGGAGTAAATTTAAATAATCTTGATCCAATTTTAAAAAGAAAAATACAGTTTATTAAAGGTAATCTACTCAAAATTGATCAAAATTTTATTTTATGATCAAAAAAATAAGAGCATCAAATTTAGAAAAAATAATTTTTACTTTTATTGTTATTTTAGCGATATTTTTTTTTGGTTCTTTCTTTTTGATAAAAGACAAATGTTTATTTATAAAAAGTTATGATCCTCAAAAGATTAATTTTGATAATCCAAAAAATATTGCCATTTTAAATGTTACATGTGGAAATGTTATTATTGAGCTTTACCCTGAAATTTCACCTGAGGCTGTAAAAAGATTTAAAGAATTAGTTAGATCTAAAGCATATGATGATATTGCTTTTCATAGAGTAATTAAAGATACACTTGTTCAAGCAGGAGACTTAGAGTTTGGTAAAAAAGGAAATATTGACTATGGAAAAATTGGAACTGGAAAATCTGGATTAGGAACGATTAACTCAGAAGTAGACTCTCCATTTAGTTTTGATAAAGGTAGTGTTGGTTTTGCTAGAACACAAAAATATAATACTGAAGATAGTCAATTCTTTATAATTCTTAAAGATGAACCATTATATGAGACTGAGTATACCCCTATTGGAAAAGTAATTTATGGATTAGAAGCTTTAGGGACAATAAAATATTTAGATAAATCTCAATATGTATTAAGGCCTGACTTTATAAATTCTCTAAGAATGTTAGTTAACTAAAGGCTTACCAGTTGAGAGAGTATGTTTAATTCTATCTTGTGTTTTTTGAGTTTCAATCAGTTTCATAAAAGCATCAAGCTCTAATTTAAACAAATCATCTTCAGATAAAGTTTTATCAATTGTAGTATCACCACCACTCAAAACATGTGCAAGTTCCTTTGCAACCTCAACTCCATGATCTAATATCACTTTATCATTATAAAGTTTTTCTAAAATTTTATCCATTTCACCTCTTACAGCTTTTCCAGGTAATTTAAATCTTAGTTCTTCAGGTGGTTTAAAATTTTTATTTTCATTCAGGATTTCTTTAGAAACTTCTAATAAACTATTTCTATTCATTATTTTTTTATCACTTGTCCTTAAGTATTTCAAAGGTTCTGCTTCAACTGGTGACGTGGCTGTCTTACCATATCCAATGATATCAAAAACTTTTAGAGGAGCAAAATTAGGATTTGATTTTGCTTCATCAGTATCAAGCCATCTTGCTAACATCTCCTTACATCCACCACCTGCAGGAATTAAACCGACAATAGTTTCAACTAGTCCAACTACAATATTTGTATGCGAAGCTACAAAATTACTTTGCACCATTACTTCGAATCCACCCCCCAATGTTAATCCAGAAGGTGCAGAAATTACTGGGTATTTTGAATATTTTAAATGCTTACATGTTTCTTGGAAGTATTTAATAAATTTTTCAATAGATTTAAAATCATTTTTGTCAGCAAATTGCATTGTGTAAGTTAAGTTTACACCCGCTGAAAATTGCATACTTTCATTAATTATAATTAAAGGTTTATCAGTTGCTTTTTTCAGGGCATCCATGGAGTCATAATCTAAAGCATTAGCTTTAGTGGTAAACTCAACGATATTATAATCATTAAACCTATAAATTTTAGCAGAATCATTTCCATCAGAACTTGATGCTGTTTTCTTAACTTTACCTAAAGTTTCAATATTTGTATATTTTTGTCTTTCACCATAAAAATTTTCATTCTTAGATTTAGATAATTTTTCCAAGAAACTATTTCCTGAAAAATCATCAACTTTATCAAAGAAATTTTTAACCCCTATTTCTTCAAGCATTTCAAAAGGTCCTTTGGCCCAGTTAAATCCAAGCCTCATTGCTTCATCAATATCATTAAATTCTTTTGTAATTCCTGGAACTAATGAAGATGCATATTTAATTATTTTTGATATTACAGACCAAGCATATTCACCATATTTGTCTTTTCTATTGATCAATCCTTTAAGATCTACCTTGTCTGATTTAACATCAATCTTTTTACTAGGTGAATAATCACCAGACTCTAGATTGATAGCTTCCATAACTTTTATAGCTCCAGTTTTGTTCATTCTATAAAATCCACCTTTTCCTTTTCTTCCTGTGTAGCCTGTCTCAATTAATTTTTTCACTAATGGAATTTCTTTTGCAACTTCGTGAAATTCATCGGTCTCTGGTAATTCTTTGATAAAACTTTTTAATACATCGGCCATCAAATCAATACCGATTAAATCATATAAACCAAATACTCCTGTTTTTGGAATTCCCATTGGTCTTCCAAAAATTGCATCCGCTTCTTCGACTGAAAGTTTCATCTTAAAAGCCTCAGTCATTGCTATTTGCATGGCATAAACACCAACTCTATTTCCCAAAAATCCTGGGGTATCATTACAAACAATAGCTCCTTTACCTAATTCAATTTCACAGAATTCCTTTAACTGATTAATTTTTTTAAGATCATTATTTTCATTTTTTACTATTTCTAATAAGCCCATGTATCTAACCGGGTTAAAAAAATGTGTGATACAAAAATCTTTTTTCTCATTATCTGTTAAATGTTCAGATAAAACTTTAATTGGAATTGACGATGTATTGGAAGAAACAATAGCCCCCTCTTTTCTTACTTTAAATATCTTTTCATAAATTTGATGTTTAATATCAATTCTTTCAACTACCGCCTCAACGATCCAATCAGCCTCTTTGACTACATCAAAGTTGTCAGAAATATTTCCAACTTTAATGTTATTAATTTTTGATTTATCAATTAATAATGGAGGTCTAGACTTATAGATTTTCTCTCTTGCTTTTTCACTAATTTCTGTTTTTAAATCAAGTAAAGTTACAGGCACATTTGCATTGCATAAATGAGCAGCAATACCACTTCCCATTGTTCCTGAGCCAATCACCACTACATTCTTAATCTTCATTAGATGATTTTTACTATCGGTTTATTCCTCTGAGTCTCTCAGATCTTCTTCTTAAAAGTTCAGCGGTTACTAATATTAATGTTGATAAAATAATTAGACAAGTTGCAACAGCAAGAATAGTTGGACTTAACTGTTCTCTTAGACCTGTCCACATTTGAATTGGTATAGTTGTATTTTCTAAACCTGCTAAAAATAAAACTACCACAACTTCATCAAAAGAAGTTACAAAAGCAAAAAGTCCTCCAGATATCACACCAGGTAAAATTAAAGGTAAAGTAATTTTCATAAAAGTATTAACTGGATTACTACCAAGACTTGCTGCGGCTCTCGTAACACTATGATCAAATCCTGATAAAGTAGCAGTAACAGTAATAACTACAAATGGTGTACCTAGAATAATATGTGCTAGAACTATACCTGTATGAGTTGCTGCTAAACCAGCTTTAGCCATAAAGAAAAATATTGCTACACCAGAAATAATTAATGGAACAATCATTGGAG
>CABXVQ010000027.1:0-7701 GCA_902515605.1 uncultured Pelagibacteraceae bacterium | reverse complement strand
AAGAATTTAAAGAATTTATTAACCAAAAAAAAGATGAATAAAATAACAGGCTCATATAAGACTATAAGCGAGGTTGTAAAGATATTAGGTTTGAAATCCAAAAAAGGTGAATCTTTACCAACACATACAATTCGTTTTTGGGAAAAAAAATTTAAACAAATAAAACCTAAAATATTTAATAATAATAGACGATATTATGATCAAAAAAATATTGAGTTATTAAAAAAAATTCATTTTTTACTTAAAGAACAGGGGATGACTATAAATGGAGCTAAAAAAATATTAAACAATAATGAACCATTAAAACTTGACGAAACCTCAAATAATTCTATAAAGACTGATAATTTAAAAAACAAGTTAGTAAAGATTTCTAATCTTGTTAAAGTTTTAAAAAAAATAAAATAATATGGCAAAAAAAACACATGTAAAAGTACGTTTAGTTCCAGAAGCTAAACCTGATAGTCCCTTTTTTTATTATGTTAAAAAACCTGCTGGTGGTGAAAAAGCTAAAGTAAAATTAAAAGCAAAAAAGTATAATCCCGCCACTCGTAAACATGAAGTTTTTGTTGAAAAGAAACTTCCACCTCACAGTAAATAGTTATTTTTTTTTAAAATTTCTTTTTTCATAATCAATATAAGACCAAATCATATTCTTCCAAATTCGGTTAGTTATTTTTGGATCAATTTTATTTTGTATAGATTTTTTTTTAATATTTTTAAGAATTAGGTTAATTCTTCTTTGATCTACTATTTGGTTCTTTTTATCTTTAAGAGCTAATACTTTATTAACAAGGACTGTTCTTTTTTTTATAACTTTAATTAGAGTATTATCTAATTTATCTAGTTCTGATCTAATTTTACTCAGTTTATTTCTTTTATACGGCGACATTTATATATTTGGATTATTAAAAAATTATTATATTTATGGCTCCATGTATACAGTTAATCCAAAAATAAATAATCAATTATCTCTTTGGTTGATAATCATGTTTTGGATTATAGCAATTATGATTATTGTTGGTGGTCTTACAAGATTAACTGACTCGGGTCTTTCCATAACTGAATGGCAGTTGTTTTCTGGAATCTTACCTCCTTTAAATAATAATGATTGGATCATGTATTTTAATCTCTACAAAAAAATTCCTGAGTATCAATTACAAAATTACAACATGACTTTACAAGAATTTAAAATAATCTTTTGGTGGGAGTGGGGTCATAGATTTTTAGGAAGAGTAATTGGTATCAGTTTTCTAATTCCTTTAGTTTATTTCTCCTTTAAAATTGAATTTTATAAATTGTTGAATTTATACTTAATTTTTTTTCTTATATGTTTCCAAGGTTTTGTAGGTTGGTATATGGTTAGTAGTGGTCTAGTTGATAGAGTTGATGTAAGTCATTTTAGACTATCAATTCATTTATTAATAGCATTTTTAATTTTATCATTAATTTTTTGGAATTATTTAAAAACTAAAGTTATCAATAATAACACAAGAAAAATAAATGTATTTTTACCATTAATATTTTTGATACTTGTATTTATACAAATAGTAGTAGGTGCTTTCGTTTCTGGTATGGACGCTGGTAAAATCTATAATTCTTGGCCTCTCATGGGTAATACTTATTTCCCAAATGATAATGACTTTAGGGACCTGTTTAGATTATCTGCTTTTAGTGATCCTTCTTTAGTCCAATTCATGCATAGAAATTTGGCGTATTTGATCATGTTCTTTTATTTTTTTATTTTTTATAAGATATATAAAAACAAAATTTATGATTTATATAAATCTATAAACATTTTAGGTATTTTTATAATCCTGCAAATTATTTTAGGTATTTATACAGTGATATATGGTGCACAACTTTATATTGCAGCTATGCACCAATTAAGTTCGATTTTTTTAGTAAGTTCATGTATTTATTTTTTTTATATAAATACAAGGTTTAACTAACAGCCTTTAAAGTTCCTTTTGACGATTTATTTAATGCTTGATCTAGATCTTCTATAATATCATCAATGTGTTCTAAACCAATACACAGTCTAACATAACTTTGGGTCACACCAGAGGCTGCAAGCTCTTTGTCATTTAACTGACTATGGGTTGTGCTAGCTGGATGAATTGCTAAACTTCTAGCATCCCCAATATTTGCAACATGATAAAACATTTTTAGAGATTCTATAAATCGTTTGCCAGCATCAAAACCACCTTTTAGTTCAATACCTACCATAGGCCCATTTCCACCTTTAAGATATTTTTTGGCTCTATCAGCAATAAGTTTATCGTGTTCAGTAGAAAATATTACTTTAGTTACTTCTTTATGTTTTTTTAAATAATCAACAACTTTTTGTGCATTTTCACAATGTTGTTTCATTCTTAAAGCTACAGTTTCAAGTCCTTGAATTATAGAAAACGCATTATCAGGTGAACAAGCTGACCCTAAATCTCTTAATAAACAAACTCTAGCTCTCACTGCAAAAGGTATGTTTGCCCCAGTAAGTTCTGGTACAACCTTACCCCAAATAGCCCCACTATAACTGGCATCAGGTTCGTTAAATAAAGGTTGTCTTTTTGGATCTGCTGTCCAGTCAAAATTACCACTATCAACAATACTCCCTGCTATAGCAGTACCGTGTCCACCAATATATTTTGTTAGAGAGTGAATTACGACAGCTGCACCATGTTCAATGGGTTTACATAGTATGGGAGCTGCTGTGTTATCCATTATTAAGGGGATATTATATTTTCTTCCTATGTCAGACACTTCTTTAATTGGAAATACTCTTAAATATGGATTGGGCAGAGTTTCTCCATAAAAAGCCCTAGTCTTATCATCAATAGATTTTTCAAAATTTTTAGGGTCTTTAGGGTCTGCATATCTAATTTCAATACCAAGCTTACTTAAAGTATGCGTAAATAAAGAGACAGTACCACCATAAAGATCGGTTGAACTAACTATATTGTCTCCAGCTTGAGCAACATTTAATACTGAAAATAGTGAAGCAGTTTGTCCTGATGCTACCGTCAAACAAGCTAAACCTCCTTCAAGAGCTGCAATTCTTTTCTCTAATACATCGTTAGTGGGGTTCATTATTCTTGTGTAAATATTCCCAAATTCTTTTAAAGCAAAGAGATTTGCGGCATGATCCACACTATTAAATTGATATGAAGTAGTTCTATAGATAGGAACGGCTACTGCATTTGTTGTTGGGTCACTTCTATAGTCACCACCATGAATGGCTATAGTTTCTGGGTTGTTTCTTTTTTTTGTCATTTTACTCCTTTTTTAGTGCTTTAACTAAATGTAAGGCGCACAATATAGTTCAAATGCCTACCGACTGATTAATGAAAATTCCTTTTTAGCAGTTTTACGCCCGCAATAGGATCAAATCGGCATGTAATTTCTAGCATATATGAACAAATATTCAAGATAAATATCAAATTGACTTTGAAGTTAATAATAGTATTAATCCTCGCACAATGACTAAATTCGTAAAAAAAGACCAGATAAACTCATCGTGGTATGAAATAGATGCAACAAATGCAGTTGTTGGTAGACTAGCTACAATTGTTTCTAAAATTATAAGAGGAAAAAATAAAACTACTTACACACCCCATATGGACAATGGTGATTTTGTTGTAGTTAAAAATATAGAACAAGCAAAATTTACAGGCAAAAAATTTCAAGATAAAAAATATTTTAGACATACTGGTCACCCAGGAGGAATAAAAGAAACTACACCAGAAAAACTTCACGAAAAAAAACCAGGTGAAACACTTAAATTAGCTGTTAAGAGAATGTTACCAGGTGGTGTCTTAGGAAGAAAGCAGCTTACAAAACTAAAGATTTATTCTGGTAATGAACATCCACATGCCTCTCAAAATCCTAAGGTTATAGAATTGAATAAATTAAATAATAAGAATATTGTAAGAAATTAAATGGAAAATACTCAATCAACTCCAAAAGCTCCTAAAATAAAGTTAGATTTTAAAGATAGCAAATATGCAACAGGAAGAAGAAAAACTTCTATAGCAAGAGTTTGGTTAAAAAAGGGTTCAGGAAAAATTTATGTTAATGGTAAACTTTTTAGTGATTATTTTGCCAGTGATAACCATAAAATGCAGATTACGAGACCTTTTGAGCTGATCAATCAAGCTACTGATTACGATGTAAGATGTAGTGTGAAAGGTGGTGGACCTACGGGACAAGCCGGAGCAATGGTACATGGTATATCTAAAGCATTAGTATTATTTGACGAAAATCTTAAATCTACTCTTAGAACTGAAAAATTGACCACTAGGGATTCTAGGGCAGTTGAGAGAAAAAAACCTGGAAGAAAAAAAGCTAGAAGAAGTTTCCAGTTCTCTAAAAGATAATTTTTTTTTAATTTTAAACTGTTATAATATAAAATGCCTAAGCTTAATGTATTAGTCGCTGGTTCATCTGGCTATATTGGAATTCAACTAATTAAATTATTAGTGAAACATAAGTATGTAAAAATTAAATACTTATGTGGAAATTCTTCAGCTGGAAAAAAAGTTTCAAGTTATGATAATTCAAGATCTGTTAAAAACTTACCCAAAATTATCAAATTTGATAAAAAATACTTAAAGGATGTTGATATAGTTTTTACAGCATTGCCTAATGGTGAAGCACAAGCCATTTCAAAAGATTTGAATGATAAAAATGTATTAATTGACTTAGCAGCAGATTTTAGACTTGAAAAAGCTTCTGATTATAAAAAATGGTATAATCAAAAACATAAAGCTTTAGCAAATATTAAAAAAAGTATTTATTCTTTACCTGAAATAACTGGAAAAAAAGTAAAAGATTTTAAAATAATTTCTTGTCCAGGATGTTATCCAACTTCAATTCTTATACCGTTGCTTCCGTTATTAAAGAGTAAATTGATTAAAAAAAACAATATTATAATTGACTCTAAATCTGGATATTCTGGAGCGGGAAGAGGTGTTCATAAAAAATATAAAGATAAAAATTTATATGAATCTCTTAGTGCTTATGGAATTGGCTCTCATAGACACAATCCTGAAATAGATCAAATGATTAAAAGATTCACGAAAGTAAAATCTACTTTTGATTTTACTCCACATTTATCTCCAATGTTTAGAGGAATATTAAGTACTATTTATGTAGATATGAATAAATCTAGCTCTCAATCAAAAATTATTAAAAATTTATCCAATTTTTATAAGAAATCTACTTTTATAAAAATAATGAGTAAAGATAAATTGATAAGTACTAATGATGTAATTAATTCAAATAATTGTCATATTTCTATTTGTAAAACAAAAAATAAAAATAGAATAATAATACTTTCTGTAATAGATAATTTAGTTAAAGGTGGGGCAGGACAAGCAATTCAGAATATGAATTTAAGATATGGCTTTCCAATAAATGCAGGTTTAAAATGAGAATTTTAGGGTATTTTGGTTTAGCTATAGTTATTAGCAATTGTTCGTTAAATCAAGATTCTAAATACTGGACAGAAGATAGTATAAAGAAAAAAGTAGATAACCAAAAATTAATAAAGATTATTGAAAAATCAAATGATATTAGATTAATGTCTGTTGATGAATATAAAATTTATGTAGATGATTATATTAAAAAAAGTAAATTTCCAGATTTAAATTAATGAATAAGACTATTAACATTGCTGTAGTTGGTTTGGGTCAAGTTGGTATATATCTTTATAACGAACTGAACTCTAAAAAAAAAGAAATTGAAATTAAGACAGGGAAAAAAATAAATATAGTTGCTATATCAGCAAAAAATAAAAATAAGAAAAGACGATTTAAAATTGATAAGAAAATTTTTTACTCAAATCCATTAAAGATATTTAAATCAAAAAAAATTGATATATTATTTGAGTCAATTGGACTATCAGATGGTATTTCCAAAAAAGTTGTAGAAACTGCTTTGAAAAACAAAGTTAATATAATAACTCCCAATAAAGCTTTAATAGCAAAACATGGAGATTATCTTTCTAAATTAGCAGAAAAAAATAGAGTAAATTTAGAGTTTGAAGCTTCTGTTGCTGGAGGAATACCTATCTTAAGAACTATAAAAGAAAGTTTGGCAACAAATAAAATTTTTAAAGTCTATGGAATACTGAATGGTACTACTAATTATATTTTATCTGAAATGGAAAATAGCAATGAAACTTTTGATAAAGTTTTACAAAAAGCTCAAAAACTTGGTTATGCTGAACCTGGTAATCCAAAATTAGATTTAAATGGTTTTGATGCTTTTGCTAAAATTAGAATATTATCTGCTCTTTCTTTCAATACAAAAATTTCTAAACATAAATGTATAATGGAAGGAATTGAAAATATTAAATTAGAGGATATTAAGATAGCTAATCAGTTAGGTCTTAGAGTTAAATTACTTGGAATTTCTGAAATTATTAATGGTCAATTATTTGAGACAGTACATCCAAGTTTAGTAAGTAAAAACACATATATAGGAAATGTTAGTGGTGTTATGAATGCAGTTATTACAGAAGGTAAACCAGTAGGACAGAGTGTTTTACAAGGAGAGGGTGCTGGACCTGGTCCAACATCATCATCTTTATTGGCAGATCTATTATCTATTTTACGTGGTAATACTAAATATCCTTTTGGCATTTCTTCTAATAAAAGAAGATCTATTAAGCCATTTAATAATGATAATTATACTAATTCTTTATATCTTAGATTTGAGGTTAATGATAAACAGGGTGTTCTTTCATTAATAACAAATAGATTAGCAAAATATAAAATTTCAGTAAAAAGAATAATTCAAACACCTGATAAAAAGAATAAGAAAGCAACTATTGTAATTATTACCCATAAAACAACAGAAATTAACGCAAGAAATTGTTTATCAATATTTAAAAAAAATAAGAACATTCTTAAATTTCCAACATTAATTAGACTATACAATTAATGGAAATTTATATTAAACTTTTTGAGGTTTTATTTCCTGTTTTTTTTGTTGTTGGTATTGGATATTATTTGGGTAAAAAAAATCCAAAAATAGACACAACTTTTATTACTAATTTTGCTGCTAACGTTGGTACTCCAGCAATGATTATTTATGCTTTAAATCCAGTAAATATTTCATTCAATATTTTCCTTAATTATTTTTGGTATTACGCATTAGCTATCTGTGGATTCATGATTACAGGAGTAATAATATTATACCTTTTAAAAACCAAAGACATTATTAGAGAATTACCTCCATTAACAATGCCCAATACTGGGAATATGGGTTTACCGATATGTCTATTTGCTTATGGTTCACAAGGTCTTGGTGTTTCAGCAGCAATATCTGCATTGATTATTTTATGCCACTTTACACTAGGTGTATTTTTAGCTGATAGAAAATTTAGTTTAAATGTCATTCTTAAAAGTCCTCCTTTTTATGCAATTATAATTGCTATATTTTTACTTTATTATGATTTAGAACTTCCAGGATTTGTTGAAAATACTACCTTTCTATTAATGTATGCAACAATTTTTCTGATTTTAATGTCGTTAGGAATTGCTTTAACTAGACTAAAGGTCTTTTCACTAAATAAAGCAGTATTCTCCTCTATAGGTCGAGTAATCGTTGGTCCTATAATAGGATATTTATTAATCCTATATTTTAATCTAGAGGGATTTGCTGCTGGCGTTTTATTAATTCAATGTTCAATGCCAAGTG
>CABXVQ010000026.1:0-8802 GCA_902515605.1 uncultured Pelagibacteraceae bacterium | reverse complement strand
TACCAATAACTTTTTTAAAAGTAGGAGAATAAGTTGCAGATCTTACATAACCGACAACTTTATTATCATTATCTAGTAGTGTCTTCTCACAATACATATCAATTTTATTGTGATCAATCATAACTCCCATTAGTTTCCTTTTAATCCCATCTTGTTTTAATTTTTTAAGTTTTTCTTTACCTAAAAAGTTAACCTCACTATCTAAATTTACAAACTTGTCAAAATTTGCCTCAAATGGATTATCTCTATTATCAAAATCATTTCCGTATGATAACAGTGCAGATTCTATTCGCTCTATTAAATTTGGACATCCAGCTTTGACATTAAATTCTTTACCATATTCAAATAGATAATCATATAAATCTTGTCCGGCTTGATCATCTTCAACATAAATTTCAAATCCACTCTGTTTTGACCAACCTGATCTAGCAACAAAATATTTTTTTTCTTTAAATTCGTAATACTTAAAATTAAAAAATTTTAATTGTCTAATATCCTCACCAAATAATTTTGCCATTAAATCATCAGAGCGTGGACCTTGTACTGCTAAAATATTTACATTTGGTTCATGGATTTTAACATCAAATTTATTTCCTGCAGCAAGACCTTTTGCAAAAAAAATTACGTCTGAATCTGCAATTGAGAGCCACCATTTATCATCAGCTAATTTATTAATAATTGGATCATTAACTAAAAGACCCTCATCATCAATTAATGGTGCATAGTAACATTTTCCAACTTTAGATTTTGACAAATCTCTACAAGTCATTAATTGAACTAATTTTGCAGAGTCTTTTCCAGATATTTCAACTTGTCTTTCTGCTGCAACATCCCAAACCTGAACAAATTTTTTCAAATGCTCGTAATCAGACTCTAAAGACTTAAATGATGCAGGAAGCAACATATGATTATAAACAGTATAACTGCTCACACCATGAGATTCGATCCTATCTGTATAAGGTGTACTTCTTAATCTTCTTGATTTTACTATTGGAAAGTTTTTCATTTTTTTAAAAATTCTAAGACCTTTTCTCTCATTTCAAATGCTTTTTCAATCATAATCATATGTCCACATCCAGGAATTATATGAGTGGTAGAATTTTTAACTAAGTTTGCAAATTTTTTTCCAGCTTCTAGATTAACCATTTTATCTAACTCTCCAAAAACTAACATGATTGGACAACTAATTGATTGTACTGCCTTAGAACCATTCGCATAATTATTACACGCAATAAGATCAACCGCTAAAATTTCACTTATATCCCTAGGTGATTGAATAATTCTTTCAATTGGATTTCCACCAATAAACTTTTTAGAACCTTCATAACCCCATTTCATCATTAATTTAACTGCATCAGAGTCGCCATTTGATGCCAAATCAATTAAATCTTTATTTACTGGCATTCGATATGATCCACTTATTAAAACCATTTTTTTTAATCTTTTTTTATATTTAAATGAGTACTCAATAGCTTCTAAGCATCCTTGAGAATGGCCAACTAATATTAAATTTTTCAAATTCAGCTTCTCAAATACTTTTTCTAACCAATCTGTAATTTTTTCAATACTATCTAAACAGGGACCTTCAGAATTTCCATGACCTGGTAAATCAATAGAAAGAACATTGAAATTTTTACTTGAAAAAAATTGTTCTGTTAAAGACCAAACAATATGAGAGAGACCACTTCCATGAAGAAATACTATCGTATCCTTTGAATTATCTACACCTTGTCCAGCATCAGATGCATGAACACTTTTGTTTTCAATTTCAATTATCAATTAATTACCTAAAATTTTTTTCTCAATTCAAATTTTTGAATTTTACCTGTTGAAGTTTTTGGCAATTCACAGAAAATTACTTGTTTTGGAACTTTAAAACCTGCTAATGTTTCCTTACAAAAATCAATTAATTCTTTATCTGTTGTAGGCTTGTCTTTGACCATTTCAATAAATGCACAAGGTACTTCTCCCCATTTCTCATCAGGTTTAGCAACAACTGCAGCAATTGATACTGAAGGATGTTTGGATAAAGTATTCTCAATTTCAATTGAAGAAATATTTTCTCCTCCAGAAATAATTATATCTTTTGATCTATCTTGTATTTTTACATATCCATCTGGGTGTATTACCGCTAAATCTCCTGAATGAAACCAGCCACCAGCCATGGCTTTATCTGTTGCAGCTTTATCTTTAAAATAACCTTTCATAACTACATTTCCTCTGAGCATAATCTCACCAATTGTTTTCCCATCTTTTGGTACTTCCTTCATTGTTTCAGGATCCATTATAGTTGCACCTTCAAGATTAGGATACCTAACTCCTTGTCTTGCTTTAATTTCGTTCTGCTTATCCTCATCAAAATTATTCCAATCATCATTCCAGGCACATTGTGTGACATGTCCGTAAGTTTCTGTTAGGCCATACACGTGCATTACCTCAAAACCAAGTTCTTTCATTTTTTTAAAGATTATACTTGGTGGTGGGGCTCCTGCGGTAAGTACATGTACTTTATGTTTTAGTTTTTTTCGATCACTTTCGGGGGCACCTGTAATCATGTTTAAAACTATAGGTGCTCCACCAAAATGAGTTACATTATATTTATCTATTAGTTCAAAAATTTTTTTTACATCTATATTTCTTAAGCAAATTGTTCTTCCATTTAACATTGGAACTGTCCAAGGATAGCACCATCCGTTACAATGAAACATTGGAACAATTGTTAAAAAATTTAACCTATTTGGCATATTCCAGGCAACAGCACTTCCTGTAGACATTAAATATGATCCTCGATGATGATAGACAACTCCTTTTGGATTTCCTGTAGTTCCAGAAGTATAACTTAATGATATAGCTTGCCACTCATCCTCTGGCATTTTCCAAATGTAGTTATCATCTCCAGTATTCAAAAAGCTTTCATATTCTAATTCGCCAATTTTTTCTAATTTAGACTGATCAGCAAACTTGTCATGAATATCAATGATAATAATTTTTTTGTCTAATTTGCTTAATGCTTTTTTTACCTCAGTGTGAAGTTGTCTATCTACTACCAATACTTTTGCATCACTGTGTTTTAGAATATATGAGATAGTATTAGCATCTAATCTTATATTAATCGTATTTAATACTGCGCCCGACATTGGAACTGAATAATGTGCCTCAAAAATTTCTGGTGTATTAAATGCCAGAAATGAAACCGTATCTCCTTTTGTGATACCAATTTTTTCTAAAGCACTAGCAAATTTAGTAGCTCTTTTATATACATCACTCCAAGTGTATTTTCGATCTTCATAAACTATAGCTTCATAGTTTGGATAGACTTCTTTTGCTCTTTCTAAAAAAGATAAAGGTGTTAATGGGACGTAATTAGCTCTATTTTTATCTAAATTTGTATCATAATGGCTCATTTTAATTGAATTTAAAATTCATTATGTTCGAGCTACCAGATATGGCTGACTTATAATGTTGTTCAGCTCGGGGTAGAACTTTATCAAAATAAAACTTAGCAGTATTTATTTTTTCATCATAAAACTTTTTATTTTCATCATAATTCTTGAAACTTACTTCCAAAACTTTTATCCAAGCATAGGCAACTGATACGTACCCTAATGTTTTTAAGTAGTCATTTGCTGCAGCACTTACATCGTCTTTGTCCGTTTTAGCTTTTTCAATTGTCCAATCACTAAACTTGCTCAAAATGTCTAAATAATAAGTAAATTCTTTTACAAATGTTTTTATTTGCTCATTGTTTGAGTTAACCTCAGATTTAATTAGATCTAAAAATCTATTAATTATATTTCCATTTTTATTAGATAATTTTCTAAAAACTAAATCTGCTGCTTGCACTGAATTAGTACCTTCATATATTGGCGTTATTCTATTATCTCTATAAAGTTGTTCTATTCCTTGATCTTTTGTATAACCATAACCACCATGAATTTGCATAGCATCATTAGTAATTTCCATACCAAGATCTGTAAATAACGATTTAACGACAGGCGTCATTAAGGAGACAAAGTCGGAAGCTTCCTGACGAACTTTTTCATCTGGATGGTTTAAACTAACTTCTGTTTGTTGTGACAACCAAAAACATAATGCTCTCTCACCTTCTATAATTGATTTCATATTTAATAATGACCTTCTTATATCAGCATGTTCAATTATAAAATCTGCTCCATTAGATGATTTGGTGTTGTTAGTTTTACCTTGTTTTCTCTCTTTAGCATAAGCAAGTGAATTTTGATAAGCAATTTCTGAAATTCCAAGTCCTTGTATACCGACAACAATTCTTTCAAGATTCATCATTGTAAACATCGCGCTTAAACCTTTGTCCTTTTTACCTATCATATATCCAGTTGCTCCATCAAAGTTGAGAACGCATGTAGCAGAACCTTTGATACCCATTTTACTTTCTATAGATCCTGTTGATACTCCGTTCCTAGGACCTACACTTCCATCCTCATTGACTACAAATTTTGGGACTAAAAATAAACTTATACCTTTTGTACCAGTTGGTGAGTCTGTTGCTCTTGCAATTACTAAATGAATAATATTTTCTGTAAGATCTTGATCACCTGAAGTAATGAAAATCTTTTGGCCACTAAGTTTATATGTTCCATCAGATTGTTTTTCAGCTTTAGTTTTTAAAAGTCCTAAATCAGTTCCACAAACTGGTTCTGTTAAACACATAGTGCCACTCCATTTGCCTTCAACTATTTTTGGTAAATATTTGGTTTTTATTTCTTCTGAGGCATGATGATTTATACAATTATATGCCCCAATACTGAGTTCGCTATAAAGTTTAAAGGATAAGCTTGCAGATGAAAGCATTTCATCAAAAAAAGCACTAACAGTCTTTGGCATTCCCTGTCCACCATACTTTGGATCACAAGATAAAGAAGTCCAACCATCTTCAATATACTTTTTGTAGGCTTCTTTATATCCAGGGGGTGTTCTTACAACTCCATTTTCTAAAACAGCAGGATTTTCATCACCTATTTTAGCAAGAGGTAATATTAAATTTTGATTAATCTTTGCAGCCTCTTCTAAAATATCTTTAACAAGTTCTGAGCTGACCTCTTTATATTTTTCTAATTCATTGTAATTTTTATTATCTCTTAGTTTCTCAAAAAGAAACATCATATCTTCAACTGGTGCATTGTAGCTTGGCATAGATTTAGTTTAGGATAATTAATAGATTATTGCAATTTTGAAATTATCGCATCTCCCATTTGAGAGGTTGAAACTTCTTTCATTCCATCTGATAGAATATCTTTTGTTCTCAATCCATCATTTAGCACATCTTGTACAGCTTTTTCTAGTGCTTCAGCCTCTTTATCTAAATCTAAAGAATACCTTAAGGCCATAGCAAAACTCAATATAGTTGCAATTGGATTTGCAATTCCTTTACCAGCTATATCTGGAGCTGAACCATGAATTGGTTCATACATTGCTCTCATTTCACCATCTTTATTTTTAGCACCTAAAGATGCTGAGGGTAAAAGACCTAAAGATCCAGTAAGCATTGAAGCCTGATCTGATAACATATCTCCAAATAAATTATCAGTTACAATTACATCAAACTGCTTGGGATTTCTTAATAACTGCATAGCACAGTTATCAGCAAGCATATGACTTAGTTCTACATCTTTATATTCTTTTTCATGTAATGCTTGAACTTCTTCTTTCCAAAGTTGTCCTGCTTCCATAACATTCGATTTTTCACAGGACGTAACTTTGTTTGATCTTTTTTTTGCTAAATCAAAAGCAATTTTGGCAACTCTAATGATTTCACTGCTCGTATAAGTATGAGTGTTAATTCCTTTTCTTTCACCATTTTCAATTGGTTTAATTCCTCTAGGTTCACCAAAATATATCCCACCTGTCAATTCTCTTACAATCATAATATCTAAACCGGAAACAATTTCTGGTTTTAAAGTTGATGCATCGACCAATTGTTTAAAACATATTGCTGGCCTTAAATTTGCAAATAATTTTAATTCTTTTCTAAGTTTTAATAATGCTCTTTCAGGTTTTTTTAAAAAATCAATATTATCCCATTTTGGACCTCCTACTGCCCCTAACATTACTACTGCACTTTCTAGTGCCTTATAAAATACTTCGTCAGTTATAGGTGTTCCATGTTTGTCAATAGAACAACCTCCAGCAAGATCTTGATCTATTTCAAAGTCAAGTGATTTTTTATCATTAAACCAATTAATTATTTTTTTTACTTCAGTAATAACTTCAGGACCAATACCATCACCAGGTAATAATAAAATTTTTCTTTTTTTTACTTTAATCATTAAAAATCCAAGGTTTTTTATTTTTTAAATCTTTTTCAAAATTTTCAATTTTTTCTGACTTTTTTAAAGATAGTGCTATATCGTCTAATCCTTCTAAAAGACATTTTTTTTTAAATTTATCTACATTAAATTTTATTTCATTGTTTCCATAAACAATCTTATTTTCATTTAAATCAACCGATATCTCCTCTTTTCGAATTGTGTATTCTGATAACTCTTTAATTTTTGCCTCCGCAAGAACAATGGGTAAAATTCCATTTTTAAAACAATTACTATAAAAAATATCTGCAAAACTTGAACTTATCACACATGTAATGCCAAAATCTAACAACGCCCATGGAGCATGTTCTCTTGATGAACCACATCCAAAATTTTTGCCAGCTATTAAAATTTTAGAATTATTAAATGGATTTTGATTTAAAATAAAATCTCCAATTTCTTTACCTTGGTCATCATATCTCATCTCAAAAAATAAACTCTTACCAAGACCAGTTCTTTTAATAGTTTTCAAAAATTGTTTTGGAATTATCATATCTGTATCAATATTCACTATTGGCAAATATGCTGGAATACTTTTTAAAGTATTAAATTTTTGCATTTAACTTTGGTACTTTCTAACGTCATCAAGATTTCCAGAAATAGCTGCTGCTGCTGCCATACCAGGGCTAACTAAATGAGTTCTTCCACCTCTTCCTTGTCTTCCTTCAAAGTTTCTATTTGACGTGGAAGCACATCTTTCTTGAGGTTTTAACTTATCTGCATTCATGGCTAAACACATAGAGCAACCAGGTTCTCTCCATTCAAAGCCTGAATTTACAAAAATTTTATCTAATCCCTCTTGCTCAGCCTGTTCTTTTACCAATCCTGATCCTGGCACAACCATCGCATGAACATGAGCAGCTATCTTTTTGTCTTTTAAAATTTTTGCCGCCTCTCTCAAATCTTCTATTCTTCCATTAGTGCAACTCCCAATAAAAACTTTGTCTATTTTTATATCTTTTGCAGCCATATTTGGTTTTAATCCCATATAATTTAAAGATCTTTCTAAAGAATTTTTTCTGTCTTCATCCTTTTCGTTCTGAGGATTTGGAACTTTTTCATCTATTGTAATTACATCTTGAGGAGAAGTTCCCCAAGTTATCATAGGTAAAATTTCTTCTGCTTTAAGATCAATTTCTTTATCAAATTTAGCACCTTCGTCTGTTTTTAAATTTTTCCAATATTCCATTGCCTTATCCCAATCTTCACCTTTTGGAGACATTGGTCTGTCTTTTAAATATTTAAATATTTCTTCATCAGGTGCTATTAAACCTGCCCTAGCTCCTCCCTCAATAGTCATGTTGCAAATTGTCATTCTTTGTTCAACACTCAATGATCTAATTAAGTCACCTGCATATTCTATTATACAACCCGTTCCACCTGCTGTACCAATTTTTCCAATTATTTGAAGAATAACGTCTTTAGAGGTTACACCTAAAGGGAGTTTGCCATTTACATTTACTCTAAAATTTTTTGCTTTTTTTTGAACTAATGTTTGAGTAGCTAGAACATGTTCAACTTCTGAAGTTCCAATTCCAAATGCTAAAGAACCAAAAGCACCGTGTGTTGCTGTGTGGCTATCACCACATACTATTACTGTTCCAGGTTGAGTAAAACCTTGCTCTGGACCTGTAACATGAACGATTCCTTGCCTCTTATCATTCATGCCAAAAAATTTAATTCCAAACTCTCTGCAGTTAGCCTCTAAAGTTTCAACTTGTATCTTTGATTCTTTATCAAAAATACCTTTTGATCTATCAGTTGTTGGAACATTATGATCTGCCACCGCAAGTGTTAAATTAGGATGTCTAACTTTACGATTAGAGTTTCTTAAACCTTCAAATGCCTGGGGACTGGTTACCTCATGAACCATATGTCGATCAACAAATAACAAAGCTGTTCCATCATCTTGTAGATCTACAAGATGATCATTCCAGATTTTATCATATAAAGTATTGGGCATTGAAAAAAAAACTATTTTTTTTCTGGTTTCTTTTCAAGTTTTTTTTCTGCTTTAATTTCAGCTTTAGGGGCATCTTTTTTAGACTCTTCCTTAACAGAATCATCTTTTTTAACCTCTGAAGTTGGTGCAGTTTCTAAATTTATCTCAGCTTCATTTTCTTTAACTACTGGAGCTAAGTTTTCTTCGTTCACTGTTTCTGGTTTTACATCCATATCGATACCAATTTTTTTTCTAATTTTCTCTGCAATCCTAGCTGATTTACCAGTTCTATCTCTTAAATAGTAAAGCTTAGCTCTTCTTACTTTACCTGAACGGATTACTTTAATTGAGTCTATTAGAGTTCCGTATAGTGGAAAAGTTCGTTCTACACCCTCTCCAAAAGAAATTTTTCTTACAGTAAACGATGAATTAAGATCTCTATTTTTTTTAGCAATGCAAACACCTTCAAAATATTGGATTCTTTCTTTTTTACCTTCAGTAATTCTAACACCTACTTTT
>CABXVQ010000025.1:0-9027 GCA_902515605.1 uncultured Pelagibacteraceae bacterium | reverse complement strand
ATTTAATGTTTTTATCTAATGATTGTCTTACAATTTCTACTTCTGGTAATTCTGGCATTTGATACTATATTCAATATATATTAATTATTATGCAACAATATCTACAAAATAAAAAAGGATTAGTACAAAATGTTTTTGATCAAGTTTATGATCAATACGACCTAATGAATGATTTTATGTCATTAGGGGTTCATAGATTGTGGAAAAAAGATCTGTTAAATATGATGAATCCATCATCAAATCAAAAACTAATTGATGTGGCGTGTGGAACTGGAGATATAGCTAAGCTCTTTCTGAATAATGTAAATAAAAAGTCTTATGTAACATGCGTTGACCCAAATATTGGTATGATCAAAAAAGGCAAAGAAAAACTAAAAAAATTTAATAACTTAAACTGGGTTGTGGCTTCAGCAGAAAAACTTCCTATGGATTTAAATTCATTTGATTTTTATACTATTAGTTTTGGCTTAAGAAATACAAAAGATTTAAATAAGTCTTTAAGTGAAGCATACAGAGTATTAAAACCTGGTGGGAGATATTTATGTCTAGAATTTTCTAAAATAGAAAATTCTGGATTGGAATTTATATATAAAAAATATTCAAAAGTTATTCCTTCAATTGGAAAATTGATTGTTGGTGAAAAAGAACCTTACGAATATCTTGTTAAAAGTATTGAAAACTTCGTTAACCAAGATGAATTGATTGAGTTAATGAAAAAAAATGGTTTTCAAAATTGTACTTACAGAAACCTATCTGGTGGAATAGTTTCTATACATAGTGGATGGAAAATTTAATGTTAAAAAAAATAATTACTTTATTTCAACTTGGAAGAAAGGTAGCTAGGTCGGATATATTAAGTATAATTTCAAAATTTCAGGAACCTCCATTAGCTGTAAGGCTTTTATTTAAAGTTTTATCTTTTTCATTTTTCACTAAAAAGGAAACAAATATTAATCAAGATGAAGGTGAACGTTTATCTAGTTCATTGGAGTCAATGGGAACAACTTTTATAAAACTAGGTCAATTTCTAGCAACAAGACCAGACATTATTGGAGAAGAGCTTTCAAAAAAATTAGAAAACCTTCAGGATAAGTTGCCACCATTTTCATTAATTCAAGCCAAAGAAATAATAAAAAATGACTTAGGTAGTGATACATATAATTCTATAATTGATTTAAGTGAACCAGTGGCAGCAGCTTCTATAGCTCAGGTACATAAAGCTAAAATTAACGATGATGGCACAATAAAAGATGTGGCAATTAAAATTTTAAGACCAAACATTAAAAAAATGTTTAATGAAGAAATAGATGCAATGATGTTATTTGCTTTTATAGTTGAGTCACTTATTAAAAAAACTAAAAGACTTAAATTAGTTGAAGTTGTTTTCTTATTAAAGGAAATAACAAACCTTGAAATGGATCTTAGATTTGAAGCTGCTGCTGCTAATGAATATTCAGAAAATACCAAAAATGATGTTGGGTTTAGAGTACCTAAAATTTATTGGAATTTTACAAGTGAAAATGTAATGACTCTTGATTGGGTAGAAGGCATTTCTATAAGAGAAACCGAGGAACTCAAAAAAAGAGATTTAAATACAGAAAAAATCGCCGAAGATATTATACAAAATTTTTTAAGACACGCTGTGAGAGATGGTTTTTTTCATGCAGATATGCATCAAGGAAATATATTTATAGATAATAACGGTCATATTGTTCCTATAGATTTTGGAATTATGGGTAGATTAGATAAAATGAGTAAAAGATTCTTAGCTGAAATATTATTTGGGTTTATTCAAAGGGATTATCGTAAAGTTGCTGAAGTACATTTAGTTGCAGGACTAGTTCCAAAAGGGGTTCCAATTGATGATTTAGCTCAAGCATTAAGATCAATCGGTGAACCAATTTTTGGTCAAGCAGTAAAGGATATTTCTGGTGGAAAATTATTAAAACAGCTATTTGATGTTACTGAAAAATTTAATATGCAAACTCAACCTCAACTTTTAATGTTACAAAAAACAATGGTTGTAGTTGAGGGTGTAGCAAGAAAACTTAACCCTAATACTAATATTTGGACAACTTCAAAGCCTGTGCTTGAAAGTTGGCTTAAAGAAACAAAGGATCCAATGACAACTATAAATGAAACACTTCAAAATACATCAGAAGTAATTAAAAGATTACCAGAGTTTCCTGAAATAATGGATAAAGCAAATCAAGCTCTTACTTATTTAGCAAGCGGACAAATACCTCAAAACTCAAATTCTTACACGGCTTTAAATACTAAAAAATCTGAAATGATTGCTTTTAGAAATCAATCTATTATTGGATTATTAGCCCTTGTAATTGTAGGTTTATTGGTATTTTAATTCAGCCGATGAAAGATTTAACAACAAAAAAAATTCTATTTGTAATTTGTGGTGGCGTTTCTGCTTATAAAAGCCTTGAAACGATTAGATTGTTTAAAAAAAATAATGCTGAAATAAAAACTATCTTAACTAAAAGTGCAAAAGAGTTCGTAACACCTTTATCAATAGCATCTTTATCACAAGGTAAGGTTTATGACGATCTATTTAATGTGGAAAATGAAACAGAAATGGACCATATTGCTTTATCAAGATGGGCTGATGTAATAGTTGTTGCTCCAGCAACTGCGAATACACTTTCAAAACTAAGTCAAGGTTCTTCTGAAGATTTAGCTTCAACTGTAATTTTAGCATCTAACAAACAAGTATTTTTAGCTCCAGCAATGAATGTAAGAATGTGGGAACATCCTTCAACAAAAGACAATTTTAAAATCCTAAAAAGTTTTGGATATAAATTTATAGGTCCTGTAACAGGTGATATGGCATGTGGAGAATATGGGGAAGGGAAAATGTCTGATCCATATGATATATTTAATGAAATTTGTAGTTTTTTATTTTCTCAACTTGAAAATAAAAAAATTAAAGCTTTGGTTACAGCTGGTCCAACTAATGAATATATTGATCCAGTTAGATTTATAACAAATAAATCAAGTGGAAAACAAGGTTATGAAATAGCAAAGTCTTTATCTAGGAGAGGATTTAATACTACTTTGATATCAGGGCCTACTAACTTAACAATTGATGAGGATATTAAATTAATTAAAGTCGAGACTGCAGAGGAAATGTTTAAAGCTACTCAAAAAAATTTACCAACAGATATAGCAGTATTTTCTGCTGCAGTAGCTGATTATAAGATAAATAAAAAGAGTCAAAACAAAATAAAAAAACAAGAAAATTTAAATATAAATTTAGAACAGAATATAGATATATTAAATTATGTTTCTAATCATAATTCTATGAGACCTAAGTTAGTTATAGGTTTTGCAGCAGAAACTAGTAATTTAGATAAAAATGCAATATCAAAATTAAAAAATAAAAATTGTGACTGGATTGTAGCAAATGATGTGTCTAAGAAAAATATTGGTTTTGAGTCTGATTATAATGAAGTAACTATACATTATAAAAATACCCCAAATAAAAAAGAGAAACTTTCATTAAAAAAAAAATCAGAAATATCAGAAGAAATTGTGGATAGAATTGTTAATCAAATTAACTAATGGTTAAAGTATTAATAAAGAAGTTAGATCCTACAGTTCAATTACCAGAATATAAAACTAGTGGAGCATCTGGTATGGACCTTACCGCGTTCACTGAAAAACCTATAAACGTTAAGCCAAAAACATCTTCATTAGTTCCTACTGGATTATCAGTTGCATTTCATGAAAATTATGAAATTCAAATTAGACCTAGATCAGGTTTAGCAGCAAAAAGTAATATAACTGTTTTAAACACACCAGGAACTATAGACAGTGATTATCGAGGAGAAATTAAAGTTATCATCTATAATCATGGTGATTCTGATTTTGTTATAAATAATGGTGATCGTATAGCTCAGATGGTATTATCTCCAGTTATTAGAATGGAATTAGAAGAAGTCAAAGATCTACCTAAAACAATAAGAGGAGAGGGTGGATTTGGTTCAACAGGTAAATGAATTCAAAATTAGATAAAAATCAAGTTGAGAGATTTTCAAGACAAATAGTCTTAAAAGACATTGGTGCCTCTGGTCAAAAAAAAATAATACAATCAAAAGTCTTAATCATTGGTATGGGTGGTTTAGGATGCCCTGCTGCAGAATTTTTAACAAGAGCTGGTGTTGGGACCTTGGGAATTGTTGATTACGACAATGTTGATTTATCAAATATTCATCGTCAAAGTCTTTATAACGTAAGTGATATAAAAAGATCTAAAGTTTTGGTTGCTAAAAAAAAATTAAAAAAAATCAATTCGAAGATAAATATTGTTTGTCATAAAATAAGAATAGATAAAAATAATCTTAAAAAAATTATAAAAGAATATGATTATATTGTAGATGGCTCAGATAATTTTGAAACTAAATTTTTAATAAATGATACTTGTAAGAAATTGAAGAAATTTTTAATAACTGGAGCTATAAGTAAATTTAATGGACATATTTTTACTTTTGATTTTAAAGATATCAAAACTCCTTGCATAAGAAGTTTTTTTCAAGAAAAAAAAATATCAAATGATATATTGAACTGTGAATATGAAGGAGTTTTGGGGACAGTGGCAGGTATCATTGGTACTATTCAAGCTAACGAAATTTTAAAAAAAGTCTTGAATATTGGTGAAAATTTAAACGGTTATATCCTAATTTTAGATTTATTAAATTTAAATTTTAGAAAAGTCAAATTAAACAAATTAAAGAATGTTTAGAAAAATATTTTTTATTAAAATTCTGGTAACTTTTTTTATATTGTCCTCTTTTTCATTTGTTAATTCTGAGGAGATTTTTTTATCATTAAAAAAAAATAAAGTTAATGTTAGATATGGTCCAAGCCTAGAGTCACCAATTAAATTCATTTATAAAAAAATAAATTTACCAATTAAACAAATAGATAAAAAAGAAAATTGGAGAAGAATTATAGACTCCAAAAATAATAGTGGTTGGATACATTGGTCACAATTAAAACCAATAAATTCCGTTATTCTACTAAAGGACAAAATTTTATTTAAAAAACCATCTAATTTCTCTAGACCTTTAGCAAATATAAAACAGGGTAGAGTTTTAGTTGTTAAAAAATGTGATGACAACTGGTGTAAAGTTCAGACAGAAAATTTAAAAGGCTGGGTTGATAATAAAAACCTTTGGGGTAAGGTTAATTAGTTTTTTTAAAATATTTATTTATTATTTTTGTTGTGAACAAACATCTTTGATTACAGGAGTATTTGCACAATCACCACATTTAGTTTTTTGTACAATACAACCATCATCAAGAACCTCAACATCAACAACTTTATTACATTTAGAACAAGTTGAAGAAATTGTAAGACCACATTTTTTACAATTAAAATTTTCGATTTGCATACTTACAGATTAAATATGTTAAAAAGTTCATTCAAGAAAAATATGTGAGAATAATTATCATTAGCGTATTTTTTTTGAGAATAATAATTAATCTCAAATTTTATCTCACAAAAAAAAATTAAAGGCTTAATTACTTTGATTTACTTGCCCACCACTTGTCTAAAATAAAGTACCAGACTGAATTAGCGATTGGTTCCACAATTGCATCTGTCAACGCTATAGAAAAAGACACATCTGCAACCAGCATTAAAACTGTAATAGCGATAGCAAAATGACCAATTGTATAAATAATAGTTCTTAAAATAGAACCTTTGTTATTGCTGTAGATATTTCCAGCTGCCTTAAATATGCCGCTAGTTATTTCCATTTATTTTTTGAAAGGACTTTCTAGAACGCACGCAACTAAGTGTATTCTTGCCTGTTCACCACCATTAAAAAAATTATGGTATTTGGTATTATTTGTTATCCAAACTTTACCATCAGCTGGAAGATGTTTTGCAACATTTTCAATTACCATCGAACAACCTTTATTAGTTATAATTGGTACATGGAGCCTACACTCAGGATCTTTATGCCAACTTAAAGTTGATCTTGGTTCTTTTAACAAAAGTCTAACTCTTCCTAATTTATATTTTTTACTTAATATCTCGAATACTTCCTTAAAATAAGTTTTTTCAAACTCTGGAACTAATTGAGTATATTTAGACTCGTCTATATCTACATCCCTTGAAACTTCTTTTCCAGTATCATCTGCAATTGTCCAATATTTACCTCTTATATTATTACCTTTAATAGAATTTTCATCATTTGGAATTTGATTTATTGGTATTGCACCAAAATGTGTAACTCCTGGTGAGTTGAATTTTTTATTTTTCAATATTTTATCTAAATCTGACCTTAGTCTTGAAATATCAAAATTTAGATTAGGTACTTCATAAAAATCCTCAAAGGTAGCTTTTTCCATAATTTTTCTAATAATTTATTTTAATTAAGTCTTAAATCGAATCTATCAGCATTCATTACTTTTGCCCATGCTGTGATAAAATCACTTACAAATTTTTCTTGCGAGTCCTCACATGCATAAACTTCAGCCAAAGCTCTTAGTTGCGAATTTGATCCAAAGATAAGATCAACTCTTGTACCTTTCCATTTTGTTTTTTTTGTCTTTCTGTCTATTCCAACGAATGTTTGCTCAGATTTATCAGTTTCTTTCCATGTTGTATTCATGTCTAATAAATTTGTAAAATAATCATTCGTTAACACACCAGGTTTTTTGGTGAAAACTCCATGCTTTGAGTTATCAAAATTAGTATCTAAAACACGCATTCCACCCATTAGCACTGTCATTTCTGGAGCAGTAAGACCCATTAATTGTGCTTTATCAACTAGCTTTTCTTCAGCTGATACAATTGATTTACCACCATTTAGATAATTTCTGAAACCATCTGATTGAGGTTCTAATAATCCAAATGAATTCACATCTGTTTGATCTTGTCTTGCATCTCCTCTACCAGGAGAAAATGGAACTTTTACTTTATGTCCAGCTTTTTTAGCAGCCATTTCAACTCCTACTCCTCCAGCTAAGACAATTAAATCAGCCATTGAAACTGTTTTCTTTTTATTATCAAATTGTTTCTTAATTTTCTTTAACACTGAGATAACTTTTGAGAGATTAGAAGGATTATTAACTTTCCAATTTTTTTGTGGCTCTAACATTATTCTTGCTCCATTAGCACCCCCTCTTTTATCAGAACCTCTAAAAGTTGAAGCTGAAGCCCAAGCAGTAGAAACTAAATCAGAAACTGACAGTTTGGATTTTGATATTTTTGATTTTAAATCATTAATATCTTTTGATTTTAATTTATATTTTGGTTTATCAATTGGATCTTGCCAAATTAATTGTTCTTTGGGAACGTCACTGCCAAGATAACAAACTCTAGGCCCCATATCCCTATGAGTTAGTTTAAACCACGCCCTAGCAAATGCATCATGAAATTCTTTTGGATTCTTATGAAAATGTTTTGTAATAGGCCCATAGCTTGGATCAACTTTCATAGAAATATCTGTTGTTTGCATCATTGGAGGGTGAAGAACATTTTTATCGTGTGCATCAGGAACCATTTTGATTTTTTGTCCATTTTTCTTTGGTGTCCACTGATGTGCACCAGCAGGACTTTTTGTAAGCTCCCATTCGTGATCATAGAGACAGTCTAAATAACCCATGTCCCATTGAATTGGATTTTGTGTCCAAGCACCTTCAATACCGCTACTGATTGTATCAACACCTTTTCCAGATTTATATCCACTATTCCATCCAGTTGACTGATCTTGAATTCTTGAAGCTTCAGGGTCAGGGCCCTTGTGTGACTCAGGCGCTGCTCCATGTGATTTTCCAAATGTATGTCCACCAGCAACTAGAGCTGCCGTTTCATAATCATTCATTGCCATTCTACCGAATGTTTCTCTAATATCATGTGCTGCAAGTTTTGGATCTGGGTTAGCATCAGGACCTTGTGGATTAACATATATCAAACCCATATGTGAAGCACCAAGTGGTTGTTCTAAATCTCTTTTATCAGTATACCTTTCCACGCCCAGCATTTCTTTTTCTGATCCCCAGTAAATATCATCTTCTGGTTCCCAAATATCAGTTCTTCCAGCACCAAAACCAAATGTTTTAAATCCCATTGAGTCTAATGCAACATTACCTACTAGAATAAATAAATCTGCCCAAGAAATCTTATTTCCATATTTTTTTTTAATTGGCCAAAGAAGTAATCTCGCCTTATCTAAATTAACGTTATCTGGCCAAGAATTAAGTGGTGCAAATCGTTGATTTCCTGTTCCAGCTCCACCTCTACCATCACCAGTTCTGTATGTGCCTGCTGCATGCCAAGCTAATCTGATGAACAAAGGTCCATAATGACCATAATCAGCTGGCCACCATTCTTGTGAATCTGTCATTAATTTTTTTAAATCTTTTTTAAGAGCTTTATAATTAAGTTTTTTAAATTCTTTAGAGTAGTTAAATTTCTTATTCATCGGATTTGATAAATTAGAATGTTGACTAAGTATTTTAAGATTTAAACTATTTGGCCAAAAATCCCTTACGGATTGACCTCTTCCTGCAGAAAATTTTGCAGGTGTTCCAGCTCCTGTGAAAGGACATTTGCTTAATTGATCGGCTTTAAAAGATTTATTTTTAAAATTTTCAGTGCTCATTTAGTTCCCCGTAAGTAAATTTTTATTGATTTCGTAGTTTATAATGATTCTAAAAAAGTGTCAATCGGTATATAGTGACGCTAAATTGATTAATAGATCAGTCTTCTAGCTTTACTAGAACTTCAACTGACTTTATTTTTTTTCCGTTAATTTTTTTTAAAATATTTATTGGTCCTACATCTGAATTCTCTAGATCAATCAACTTTTCCTCTTTTAAATCGTAAAAATGATGATGATCAGTAACGTTTGTATCAAAATATGTTTCACTTGAATTAATGGGGATTTGTTTAAGATATCCTTTTTTTTCAAAAGCATGGACTGTATTATAAACAGTAGCTAATGATATTTTGGTATTTGTTTGTTTTTTAATTTTTTGCTCTAGTTCATTTATTGTAAA
>CABXVQ010000024.1:0-9140 GCA_902515605.1 uncultured Pelagibacteraceae bacterium | reverse complement strand
ATTATTCTCGCGGGTGATTTTAATGTGATCCCTGCTGCTGAAGATGTCTATAATGTTAAAAGTTTTGAGGATGATGCCTTGTACAGATTAGAAATAAGGAAAAAATTTAGAGAGATGCTAAATTTAGGTTTTAGTGATGTTTATAGACATTTTAATGAAACGAAAGAAGGTTATACTTTTTGGGATTATATGAGAGGTGCATGGCAAAAGAATAATGGGATGAGAATAGATCATTTTTTAGTTTCAAACTCTTTAATCGACCAAATAAAATCTATAAATATTAATAAAGACCCTAGAGGTAGAGAAAAACCTTCAGATCACACACCCATAGAAATTAAATTAGCTTAAAGATTTTATTTTATTAACTAATTCCTCGTTAATACTACGAGGACCTTTATCAAGTCTGTTTTTATGTCGTCTTTCCCCAGGTAATCTTACTTCACCCATTGATTTCATCTTATCAAAGAATTCATCTGCATGTTTTTGCCAATCTGTCCCTGCAGTTTTGTCAGGTGAAATAGCAAGAATAAATTCTCCTCCACTTGGTGGGCCACCATCATTATTATCTTTTGCAGCTGTTTCAAAACTAAAATTATCACCAACTAAAGCACCAGCCATTAATTCAACCATCATAGCAATTGCAGAGCCTTTATAACCACCAAAAGGTAATAACACACCACCATCAGCTATTGCACCTGGGTCAGTAGTTTCTTTACCTTCTTTAGTTAACCCTGTTCCAAGAGGTACCTTATGCCCTTCTCTTTTAGCCACTTGAACTTCACCCATGGCCATTGAAGCTGTTGCCATATCATAAACTACAGGAGTTTTTCCTGGTCTTGGCCAAGCAAATGATATTGGGTTTGTTCCAAATAATGGTTTGATTGCGCCTGCAGGAGCTACAGCTGGCTTATAAGATGTACAAGCAAAAGCAACTAAACCTTCTTCTGCTAATTTTTCTGTTTCAGGCCACATCGCAGCCATATGGTGAGAATTATTTATTGCAAGTACTGCAACACCGTTTTCTTTTGCAGCTTTTATTAATTCAGGTATGCCTTTATTTAAAACTACAGGTGCTAAACAATTATTACCTTGAACTTTAATTACTGATGCTGAAATCTTTTTGATTTCTGGTTTTCCTTTACCATTAATCTTTCCACTTTTTAAACCACTTACATAAGCTGGTAATCTAAATAAACCATGAGATAAAGAACCATCTCGTTCAGCATTTCTTATTAAATCAGAAAGAATAGATGCTGTTTCATCATCACAGCCATTGGCTAATAATGTTTTTTTAGCTAAATCAAAAATTTCATCTAGTGAAAGGGAAACTGTACTCATCCCATTATTAGATATTATTTATGAATAAAGATCAATTTCTAATTAACAGCCTTTGAAAGATTTTGACATGTTGCTGATTAAATCAAAATATAAATCCTTACCAGGGTTAAGAGTTGCTCCTAATGGATCTATGACCCCTGTTGCAACATTAGTATCTTTCGCTACAGCTTTTATAATATCAGGATTAAACTGAGGCTCTGAGAATATACAACTTACTTTATCATGCTCAATTACTTCTCTAATTTCAACTAATTGTTCAGCACCAGGCATTACATCTGTATTTACAGTAAATGCACCAAGAATATTGATACCAAATCTTTCCTCAAAGTATTGATATGCATCATGAAAAACTATTGATTTAAAATCTTTGTTTAATTCAGATTTAACTTTCTTAGTTAGTTTATCTAAGTCTTTATGAGCCTTTTTTAAATTTGCTTTATATTTGGCCTCATTTTTTGGATCATTCTCTATCAAGTGTTCTGCCATTTCACTTAAAATCACTTTTGCATTCATTGGATCTAACCAAATATGTGGGTCGTACTCACCATGAGCGTGCCCTTCATGTCCGTGTTCATCATGACCTTCTTTTTTGTGATCGTCGTCATGACCGTGTTCATCATGACCTTCTTTATCATGGTCGTCCTCTTTGTGACCCTCTTTATCATGATCGTGATCATCATGATCGTCTTCTTTTTTAGCATGATCATCGTGTCCATGATCATCATGTTCTTCAAATATATTTCTTTCTCTGAATTTTAATTTTGTTAATCCTTTAATTTCTAACAACTCAATCTTCTCAGCCTTTTTAGCTATTGAACCTAATGGTTTTTCTAAGAAATTTTCTAAATCTTCCCCTACCCAAAATACAATATCAGCTTCTTGTAACATTTTTGCATGTGAAGGTTTTAAGGCAAATCCGTGTGGTGAAGCATATCCATCAACTATTAAATCTGGTTTACCTACTCCATCCATTAGATAGCTTGCTAATGAGTGAATTGGTTTAATTGATGCTACAACTTTCGTTTCAGCATTAGCTGATGAAAAAGAAGTCAATAATGATAAGATTGATAAGATTACTGGTATTTTTTTTAGATTTTTCATAATTTAAATATTTAGTAGTTGTTATAATATAACATTGTGTAATAATATAACATTTATATAAGTCAAGTTAAAAAATGAGCTCTAATAATAACGTTTTAGTGAAAATGAATAATGCTGGATATCGTCATAATGATAAATGGCTAGTTCAAGGTGTATCTTTAAGTGTTGAAAGAGGAAAAATTGTAACTCTTATTGGGCCAAATGGATCTGGTAAAAGTACAACTGCCAAAATTGCTTTAGGTATTTTGAAAAAAATTGATGGTCATGTAGATAAATATACAAATAAAATTGGTTATGTACCTCAAAAAATATCTGTTGATTGGACATTACCACTTCGTGTTTACGATTTCATGATATTAACAGAAAATTTAGATGAAAAAACTATCGATGAGGCTTTATCTTTAACTGGCGTTATACATTTAAAAGATAAAAGTTTAGGGAACTTATCTGGTGGTGAATTTCAAAGGGTTTTATTAGCAAGGGCTATTTCTAAAAAACCAGAGTTATTAGTACTAGATGAACCAGTTCAAGGTGTAGATTTTACAGGAGAAATAGCTTTGTATGAATTGATAAAGAAAATATCCGATGAATTGAATTGTGGAATTTTGTTAATCTCACATGATCTACATACAGTAATGAGTGCTACTGATCATGTTGTTTGCTTAAATGGGCATGTATGTTGTTCTGGAACACCTATAGATGTAGCAAAGAATACTGAATACAAAGCTTTATTTGGTGAACAAGCTTCTCAAATACTTACAAGATATGAACATAAACATGATCATGTTCATACTATTGAAGGTGAGATAAAGAAAAATTAAATGTTTGATGATTTTTTTATAAGAGCACTTGTTGCAGGACTTGGTGTTGCTTTTGTTACAGGACCTCTTGGTTGTTTTGTGGTTTGGAGAAGATTATCTTATTTTGGTGATACGCTAGCTCATTCAGCTTTACTAGGTGTAACTATTGCATATTCATTAGAATTTAATATTGCTTTGTCTGTATTTATAATTTCATCTTTAATAGCATTAATTTTAGTTCAACTCCAAAATAGAACCAATCTACCAGGTGATGCTTTGCTTGGTCTTTTGGCACACTCATCACTAGCTGTTGGACTTGTTGTTATTGGTTTTTTAACATTTATTAGGTTTGATGTGATGGGATTGTTATTTGGAGATATCCTGGCTGTAACAATAGATGATTTATATATTATATGGATTGGTGGAGCATTAATTTTATTAATATTAAGATTAATATGGAAAGGATTATTTGCATCAACAGTTAATTACGAATTAGCTGAAGCAGAGGGTTTAAATCCAGATAGAGCAAAAGCTATTTTCACAATATTAATGGCAGCCATAATTGCTATATCAATCAAAATGGTTGGTTTATTGTTAATTACTGGAATGTTAATCATACCAGCAGCAATGGCACGAAATATTTCGGACAGCCCACAAAAAATGATAATTTATTCAATCATCGGAGGATTATTATCAGTTATCATAGGATTATTTTCTTCATTAGAATTTAATACTCCGTCTGGACCTTCAATAATAGCTGCTGCTTTATTTTTATTTGTGATTTCATTATTTAAAATAAAACAAACGATTAAATTGAAAAACTAATGGAGAATCAGTAGAATGAGTAAAATGCATAAAGAACATACTCTTACAAAAAATCAGCAAATTATTTTTGATTTAATTGATAAGTCTCCTGAACCAATGAAAGCTTATTCAATACTTTTTAACGTTCAAAAAAAAGGTATCAATGCTCCACTACAAGTTTACAGAGCATTAGATAAGTTAGTTGAAATAGGAAAAATCCATAAAATTGAAAGTCGAAATGCCTTTATTGCCTGCCATAATTCAAGTTGTCAGGTTGCTAAAGCTACTGCGTTTTCAATCTGTGAGATTTGTGAAAAAGTAACAGAAATAAGTAGCGCAGGTCTTTCAAAATACTTAGCTAATTTCAAAGACAAAGATGGTATGAAATACAGTAAATACAATCTTGAGTTTTTTGGATTATGTAAAAAGTGTAGATAAGTTATCATCTAAAATCTAAATAAAACAAACTGAAAGGAAAACCTATGTTTATTAAGAAGTATCTTAAATGGATAAGCACATTTCTAGTTTTAGTTGGTATTCTATTAACAAACTTAAATATATATCCTTTAAATATATACTTTCATGGATTAGGAGTTGTTGGATGGACTATTGCTGGATTTGTTAGCAAAGATAAAGCGATACTAACTAATTTTGGACTACAAATACCATTGTTCTTAATAGGAATTTATAAGATTATAATTTAATAATTCTTAGATTATGAAGAATAAAATTTTCATTGGTGAATTTATTGGTAGTTGTTTTTTAGTAATGATTATTGTTGGCTCTGGAATAATGGCTGAAAATCTTACAAATGATAATGCTTTAAGACTCACTGCAAACACACTGGCTACCGGAGCAGGTTTATTTGTCTTAATAACTGCCTTCGCTAATATTTCAGGTGCTCACTTTAATCCTTTTGTTAGTTTAGCAATGTATTTAACTAAAAAAATTAAAAGAAAACTTTTAACTACATATATTCTAGCTCAAATATTAGGATGCTTATTAGGCGTAATGTTAGCTAATGTATTTTTTGAACATAATATAATTGAATTATCTACAAAAAGTAGAGATGGCTTTCATATATTCCTATCAGAAATTGTAGCAACTTTTGGTCTAATATTTATTATCTTTGCAACTTTAAAAGATGGAAAAACAACAGTTGCCGCTTGTGTTGCAACTTATATTACAGCTGGTTATTGGTTCACATCATCAACATCTTTTGCAAATCCAGCTGTTGCTATAGCTAGAACTTTTACTGATTCTTTTACAGGAATTAATTATTTAAATACTCCTACATATATTTTGGCTGAATTTTTGGGAGCTTTAATAGCTGTATATTTAATTAAGAAATTGGTTAAATAAATACAACTTTATTGCGAAATAAAAAATATTAAAAAGTAGACATCAATATTAAATAGTTTAGTAGTCGATGAATCCCTTTTCTGTTTCTCAAATTAATAAATTTATATCTAGAATTATTTTCCGTCTCAGATTACATACTCCTTAAGTCATGAATCAATAGGAACCGAAAACAATAATATAAAGGAGATAAAAGATGGAAATGACTTTAGTTTACACGGTTATAGGGTTCGCCCTAGCCGGTTATAGCGTAATCGCTAACGACTCAATTCAAACACTAGGTACATTTATAGCTTCAAAAAAGAAATGGTTTAAATGGTACGTACTTGCAGGATCAGCTTCTAGTGTAATGATTTTAGCTTTAGCATGGGGATGGTATGCGTATGATGGTGATATTTCGTATGGAAGATTAACTAGAATACCTTATCAAGAAATTCAATGGTATCATGCAGTAGCGCCTGCAATACTCTTATTATTAACAAGAATTGGAATACCAGTATCTACTACTTTCTTAGTTCTTTCAGCGTTTGCTTCGACAGTTGTGCTTGAAAAAATGTTAATGAAAAGTGTAGTTGGTTATGGTTTAGCGGCAATGGTTGCTTACATAGCCTGGATAGCTGTATCAAAATTCATTAATGAAAAATTTGATGAAGTAGATGACAAATGGATAGGATTTTGGAGAAATGCTGTTTGGGTTTCATCTGGTTGGTTATGGTGGGTTTGGTTATCTCACGATGTAGCAAATATTGCAGTATATCTTCCAAGACAACTTGATATTACAATACTGCTGATTGTAATGGCATATTTCACTATTTTGCTATTTTACATCTTCTACATTCAAGGTGGACGGATCCAAGCAGTAGTTTTGGAAAAAACTGGAACTAGATATGCAAGATCAGCTACAATTATCAATGTAATTTATGCTGCTGTTTTATTCTACTTTAAGGAACTAAACGATTTACCAATGTCAACAACATGGGTATTTGTTGGTTTGCTATGTGGTAGAGAACTTGCAATTTCAACGATGAATAAAGATTATAAGTTTAAGTATGTTTTCCCATTAATTGGTAAAGACTTTCTTAAAATGATCTTTGGACTAAGTGTTTCAGTTGGAATTGTTTTAGCAATCCACTACATAATTATTCCAAATAATTGGTTTTAAATATATTTTGTGGTCGTGTTAATTATTTAACACGGCCATAAACATCCTGATATCGAACAATATCTGTTTCTTTTAGAATTGATCCTACTTGAGCTTCAATAATTTTTACTGGTTTTTTATATGGATTTTCTATTCTATGGATTGCACCTAATGGAATAAAAATAGTTTCATCAGGTTTCATTGTAAAATATTTTTTATTTAAAGTAATTTTAGGCTTACCATGAGTAACGACCCAGTGCTCAGCTCTGTGATGATGTTTTTGAAGACTTAATATACCTTTGGGTTTTACATATAATTCTTTTATCAAGAATTCCTTACCATTAAATAAATTTACATAACTACCCCAAGGTCTATGAAATACATTTTTCTTTTTGAAATAATGTCTCTTATTTTTTCCGTACATCTTACAGATTTCTTTCCAAGAACCTAAATCAGACCAAGGAATATCTAATTTGATTGCATTAATGTCTCTAGTTTTTTCTAATATTGCATAATCAAAAGACTTGGCTGTTGCTTTGGTAAATGCTTGTTTGTTTAAATAATACACATTACTTTTATATTTTGCTTTTGTTACAGCTTTGTTACAGTTTCTATAAATATTTGGCTGGTATTTCTTGAAATTATTAATTATTGAATCTTTTCTCAAATAAAACATTCCAGAATTCCAATAACCTTTTTTACTAATTATTTGTTTAGCTCTAGCCTCTTTAGGTTTTTCTAAAAATCTAGTTACTTTGTTATTTCTTGTTAAAAAATATCCAAATTCACTAGAAGGCATTGTGGGTTTAATCCCAAATATAAAGATATTATTATGAGTGAGTTTCTTTTGATTTTTTTTGATAGCTTTATTAAATAAACCAACCTTCTCTATCAAATGATCAGCAGCTAAGAACATTAAAGGTTGTTCGTTGGGTATATCTTTGATTAGAGCAGTACTTAATATAGCTGGTGCTGTGTTTCTTTTAGCTGGCTCTAAAACTATTTTAAATTTTCTTATTTTATGTTTCTTTAAGTGTTGTTTTACTTGTCTTAAATATTTTGCATTAGTACTTATAATTGGTGCATCAAATATAGATGCTTTAACTCTCTCAAGAGTTTTACCTAATAAAGTCCAATTACCAAAATCGATAAACTGTTTAGCTTGATGTTTTTTAGCATTAGGCCAAAGTCTCGTTCCCGCTCCACCACATAAAATAACTGGGCGAATTTTCATTAAATTTTTGAGTAATCCTTAACTTCTTTTTTCTTACCAGGATGGGTTGGTGCTCCTAAATATGCCGGTCCAACTGTTTGAGCGTATTTCCAAAGGGTACCTGATCCAAAATCAGATTTTCTAGCCTTCCATTTTCTTTTTCTTGAAGCTAATTGAGCCCTAGTTAATCGAACATTAATAGTTCCCTTCTTAGCATCGATATCAATTACATCTCCATTACGTAAAAGAGCAATTGGTCCACCTAATGCTGCTTCTGGTCCAACGTGACCTACACAAAATCCTCTTGTCGCTCCTGAAAATCTTCCATCGGTAATTAAAGCAACTTTCTCTCCTTTACCTTGTCCGTAAATTGCACCAGTTGTTGAAAGCATCTCTCTCATTCCTGGTCCACCTACTGGTCCTTCGTATCGAATAATAATTACATCACCGTCTTTATATTTTTTACTTTGAACTGCTTTCATTGCACTTTCTTCATTATCGAAACATCTTGCCCTACCAGTAAACTGTAATTTTTTAAGTCCTGCAATTTTAACAATTCCTCCATCTGGAGCTAAATTTCCTTTTAATCCAACTACACCACCCGTTGGTGATAAAGGATCTTTATAAGATCTCATTACTTTTTGTTTTGGATTAAATTTAATTTTCTTTAAATTTTCTTTCATAGTTTTACCTGTAACTGTCATACAGTCACCATGAATAAAACCACCTTCATAAAGAGTTTTTAATAACATTGGAACACCACCAGCTAACCACATGTCTTTTGCAACATATTTTCCACCTGGTTTTAAATCAGCAAGATATGGAGTTCTTTTAAATATTTTTGCAACATCCATTAAATCAAATTTAATTCCTGCTTCGTTAGCTATTGCAGGTAAATGTAATCCTGCGTTTGTTGATCCCCCTGTTGCAGCAACTATTGTTGCAGCATTTTCTAAAGCTTTTCTTGTAACAATATCTCTTGGTTTAATTTTTTTAGCTAATAATTCCATTACCATTTTACCGCTTAATTTTGCATATTTATCTCTTTCTTCATAAGGAGCAGGAGTTCCTGCTGAATAAGGTAAAGCTAAACCAATAGCTTCTGAAACACAGGCCATAGTATTTGCAGTGAATTGACCACCACAAGCACCTGCACTTGGACAGGCAACTAATTCTAATTTTCTTAATTCTTTTGCTGACATTTGACCTGATGAATGTTTTCCAACAGCTTCAAAAACATCTACAACAGTTACATCTTTACCTTTATATCTTCCTGGTAGTATTGATCCTCCATAAATAAAAACACTTGGAACATTTAATCGAACCATCGACATCATCAAACCTGGTAAAGATTTATCACAACCTGCAATACCTACTAATGCAT
>CABXVQ010000023.1:0-9537 GCA_902515605.1 uncultured Pelagibacteraceae bacterium | reverse complement strand
TGCTTCCTATAATGGATGGATTTGCAAAATATTTAAGTGCAGATCTACCGGTTTTACAGATTACTTGGGCAAGATATTTTTTTACTGTTGTTTTTACTCTACCAATCATGTTTTTCTTTTTTAGGCAAAATTTAGTTTGGACTGATAAACCTAAATTACAGTTTATTAGAGGTTTAATTTTACTTTGTGCAAATATTTGTTTTTTTTATGCAATATCAGTTATATCTCTGGCTAAGGCATTAACTTTAGCATTTATTGCACCATTAATTGTTACCGCTTTCTCACCAATATTTTTAAAAGAAAAAGTTGGTTTTAGAAGATGGGCAGCAGTAATTATTGGATTTGTAGGTTCTTTAGTAGTTATAAGACCAGGATTTGTAGAAATTAATTTAGCAAGTTTGGCTGCACTTGGCACAGGAGTTATGTATGGATTTTATTTAATTATTACTCGTAAACTTAGCACTTCAGACAATCCTTTATTAACTTTATTATTAACTGGTGTAGTAGGGGCCATAATAGTTTCTGTTGTAATGCCTTTTGTGTGGGTTAAGCCTAGCTTAAATCAATGGTCTATGATGGCTGCCATAGGTGTATTTGCCTGTATAGGGCATTTATTCCTAATATTGTCTCTCAAATATGCTGACGCTTCTAAATTAGCCCCATTTAGCTACTTTGAAATCATTACAAACATTATTATAGGCTATTATTTCTTTAGTGATTTCCCAGATAATTGGACTTTCCTAGGATTATTTATTATTGTTTTAAGTGGAGTCTACATCTCCAGAAGAGAGAATTTAGTAAAAAAAGTAAAATAATATGTATTATTTATTTACTAATATCTAAAGTATTACATTAAGTAATTACATTAAACTGTTGTTTTTATTGTATTTTTTACATTATATAATATTATGAAATTAAGACTTATTTAGAAACTAAATGCACATAGCTACTATAATAGGTTCTTATTTTTTGCTAAATAATGAAAAATGCTAAAAAAACCAACAAAATAAAGCTTTTTTAACCATAAAAAATGTGAAATCGATTGAAAAATAGGGTGGTCTAAAAGTGTTGATATAGTTGAATAGTAGAGCGATGCACTAATTGAATATACCATTTAAACGGCCGTAGAGGGGTCTGTTTTAAGTGTAGGCTAATATATAGTACAACTGAAGGGCGAACTTTACTATTTTAAAATAATTTGGGTAAAAACATCAAAAAACGTTGGTTTTACTGACTTTTTTAATGTAAAAAAGCCCTAAAATAGGCCTAAATCTCTACCTTTTCAGATCTAAGTAATTTGACCTTTTGGTTAATCCCACCTCTCCCAGAGTAGCCTCCAAGACCTCCATCAGATCTAATCACTCTATGACAGGGTATTTTTGGAGCATATGGGTTTTTAGCACAAGCATTAGCTACAGCACGAGCTGATTTAGGGCTTTTGATGCCAATGGCCACCTGTTTATAGGTTTTTACCTTACCTTTTGGTATGGTTTTAAGGTATTTCCAGACTTTTAATTGAAATTTTGTTCCCTGCACTGATTTTTATCGTGGAATTAATAAAATTATGTAACTTACAAAGAAAATAATAGCCATTATAGAAAGGAATATTGTATTGAAGCTCTTTCCAGTGTTTCTGTATTGAATAAAAGTTAATATAACGAAACCAATCGAACTAATTAAAAACCATACTGCAGGAATTTCTCCATCAATTGAACCCATAATTTTTTAATTTAAACTATTGACATTAAAAATCACCTATTATATAACTTCCGATAATTAATGGTTATCGGAAATATGTATGAATAATTTAATAACTGATGTAAAAAGCCTAGAGTTAGAAACTCTTAAAAATTTAAAGAATTCAAAAGCTAATAACACTTTAAGAGCTTATCAATCTGATTTCAGGGACTTTTCAGAATTCTGTACAAAAAATGGTTTTTCATCAATGCCAACACAGCCAAAAATAATAGCGCTGTATATTACTCATCTCTCGAAATCGTCAAAATTTAGTACCTTAAAAAGGAGAATAGCATCAATAAGCGTCCTTCATAAACTAAAAGGCCATTATCTGGATACCAAACACCCAATTATAATGGAGAATTTACATGGTATTAAAAGAACTTTAGGATCAAGACAAAAAGCCAAAAAACCTATATTAATCAATGATTTAAAATTAATAATTAAAGCAATACATGAAGATAAAATTAGAGATAAAGCATTAATTTTAATTGGATTTTCAGGTGGCTTTAGAAGATCAGAGTTAGTTAACATCCATTATGATGATATTGAGTTTGTTACTGAAGGCGTGAAAATTCTAATTAAAAGATCTAAAACAGATCAATCAGGCGAAGGAAGTGTTAAGGCAATCCCCTACTTTGACAATCAAGAATTTTGTCCTGTTGTGGCTCTTAAGAATTATGTTAACAAAAAATTTTCAAATACTAATGAGGGTAAAATTTTCAACATTTCAGATAAATCTGTGGCTCTTATTATTAAAAGATATGCAAAAAAAGCGGGTTTAGACTCTTCAAAATATGCAGGTCATAGTCTAAGATCAGGTTTTGCAACTACTGCTGCCGAGTTTGGTGCTGAAGAAAGAAATATCATGGCCATGACAGGTCATAAAACTACTCAAATGGTAAGAAGATATATTCAAGAAGCAAATTTATTTAAAAATAATGCTTTAAACAAAATTAAAATTTAACATTCAATAGATCTGAATCTTTTCTAATAAATACACAATCAAATTGGACCAAAAAAGATTTATTATTACCCAATCTTTTTAAATCAAAAATATCATATAATCTAAAATCTTTACTTATCATAAATTCATTCATTTCATTAAATAATGGTGCATTTTTATTATATTGATGCAAAGAAACTTCAAGAATTATTACCTCAAATAAATTAATAAATTGACCTAGTCCTTTTAAAATTTTTATTTCTGAACCTTGAGAGTCAATCTTTATAAGGTTATTTCGCGATTTTTGGATCTCATCATTAATTTCTAATGATAAAGTTGAAGAATTAATATAAACAATATCTCTCGGATGATCAGTTTGTTCCTCGAAAATAGAAGAGCCTGATTGCATTTTAAAAAATTTATATTCTTTTATATCATCAGATAAAAGTTTTATCTTATAATTAAGATTTGAGTGATTATTCTTTAATTTTTTTAATGATTTATCATTTTGTGAGTCTGCATCAAATAAAAAAAAATTAGATTTACTAAAAACACCTAAAATTTGCTTAGACCATAACCCCTTAAAACAACCAATATCAAAAATATTATTTGGGTAAAAACCTCTATTTTTCAAAGAATTCATTACCACTATGAGATTAGTAACTTGATTTTTGTTCAAATATTTATGATTATTAATGGAATTTAAAGGCAATAGATTTCTTAAAAATGAAATAAATTTAATTAGTATTTTAAAAATCATATTAATAAAGACTTTACAAATTTAAAATTTTTATCCATTGGTTAATTATATTTTTTAAATAAAACTTTTTTGAATAATTTACACAATATTTAATCATTTTTTTTCGTTGATTTGGTTTTAAGTAAAGAATAGTTAAAAAAATCTTATGAAAATCAGAATAATCATTCATAATAAATGAATTTTTTCTATTAGTGATTTCATCAACAGCAGTATATCCAAAAGATATTACAGGTAAACCACAAGAATAAGCCTCAATAATATTTAGGCAAAAAGTTTCATCATATCCCAAACATATCATACCCATTGAATTTAAATAATATTTTTTAAGAGTAGATCTATCAACTCTACCCTTAAAAAAAATATTATATTTTTTTAACTTTTTAAGATCATAAGTTCCAATTTTTGAATTACTTACTCCAAAAATAAAAAATTTAGCTTTACTATTTATCGGATTAATCTTTTTAATCCAAATATCAACAATATTTTCTAACCCTTTGGTACGCTGGACTGACCAAACAAAATGAGGATTTCGATGCATATTTAATTTCAAATTTTGAAAATGACTAGTCAAGAAATTTGGTACAATAATTTTATTATTAAAATTGTACAGTGAGCTTGTATTTTTTCTTAAATAATTACTATTGAACACTGCGGTAATATTATTTTTTAAAATAGACATTAACTGGTTTTTTCGAAATGCTTTTTCTATCTGAAGTATATTATGGAGCCAAAGAATTTTTTTTTTTGTTAAAACTTGGTTAAATATTTTTGCGTCATTTGAACTTATAATAACATCCCATTTTTTATTTTTGATTTTATGAGATAAATTGTTAGTTAAAAAAGTATTATAATTTACCTTTTTAATCTTATTAAAAAGATCTATATTCAAAATTTCAATACCACCTAAATTTTGTGATCTTAAATTTTTTTTAGTTTCGAAATAAAAAAGAATATTCATGTCTTATTTTTGATACATGAACATTAGATCATCATGATTCCAATTAATTAATTTATATCCATTTGAAGTCATATGATGATAAATTTCTGATTCTATTATTTGATCAATATTTTTGTCATAAAACTCTTTTAAATTAGGTAGTCGATATTCAAGTAGAACTATAGTGGGCTTATATTTTTTAAGATCAAAACCTTTTAAAACATTTAACTCATTTCCCTCAACATCTATACTTAAAAAATCAATTTTTTTATTTGCAAAATTAGAATTGACTATAATATTGTTCAATGTTTCCGTCTCCACTTTTTTAATTAATTTTGCATCTTTGCCAAATTCGGGTGAAATAGTATTTTTTGCTGCCCTATTATGATAAAAAAAAAGTTCCATATTTCCCTTATGATCTGTCAATGCTATTTGTTTATTCAAATCCTTAGGCCTAAAAAAGTTAAACATATCAATTGAGTTAAAATCAAGATCTATATTAATGCCACTCCACCCTCTTTTATGAAATAAATATGTATGATTATTTATAAATGGATGATGACAACCCACATCTATGTAACAACCATCGTTAACATTTTTAAAAAAATTATTTAAGATAAGATCAACACCCCAATGTGAATTAGGTTTTCTTCTTTTCAATTTGCTTTTAAGGATTTGTGAAATAAAATAAATTATTTTAAAAATATTTATATTTTTACTATATAGATATTTTTTTTTTAATTTTTCCTCAAGTTTCATAATAAATTTTTTTAATTCAAAAATATTTAATCACAAATTAGATTAAAATAATGAAAAATTATTATCTAATGATTTTTCAACTATATATTTTGCAATTCTTGTTTCATTAAAAAGTTTAAAATATTTTTCTTTTCCTTTTTTCGCTATTTCAATTCTTTTTTTATCATTTTTTTTATAGAATTTAATTTTGTCAGCTAGATCATCAATATTATTATAGCAAACAATTTCATTTGAATTAAAAAAATTATTCATTTCTACTTTTTTATCAATAAAAACCATTAAACCGTTACCCATTAGAGAAGCAATTCTATTACTTGAATAATGTTTTGTTGGATTACCTCTACTTAAATTTAAAGCCATTTTTGAATTTAATAGTGATTTGTAAAAATCATTACCCCAAACAGGCTCTTGTTTTCCAAATCCATAAAAGTCATATTTAATACCATTACTTTTATTTATAAGTTTATTTAAAAAATTTACTCTATTATCTGTCTTTCCCTCTTTTAATGTAGCACGGTTAACTCCGTGACTCATAGCGTAAAAAACATCATTATGAGGGTTAAGTTTATAAACATCAAAACATTCAATATTTTTGTCAACTGGAGTCATAAAAAAATGAATATTATGTTTATTTTGTTTTGAAAAATTTAAAACAGAGGGATGTGTTGTAATAAATGAATGGTTTACTAATGGTAAAAATTTTTTTAATTTATCTTTATTATCCAATTTATCTGTTAAGTTGTTCATAAAAGGATCTTCATTCCATTGAGAGATAATTATGTTCTTATTAAGTCCTTTAAAATCATATAAAATATTTTCAGTAATATTGTCGGAGTGACCAAAGATAATAAGATCAGGGTTATAATTTTTAAATGTTTCAACCAAATAAGTGTGAAATTTATCTTTTGTGCTTAACATGTTAAGCCCCTTATTTTGTCTTACGTAATCTCTGTCACTGATTTCAATCACATCATGACCATTTCTAATAAAGCCATTTGTAAATTTTTTACCCAACGATAAGTTATAAATTCTATGGTTTAATTTTTGAGCTATATTATAAATATTTAAAATTCTTAATTTATTCCTATTAATGTTGATATTTTTAAATGGGAATAGAGAGTCCCTCATTAGGTCGATTTTTTTTGAGTTTTTCTTTAGCTGATGTTTAACAAATTTTTTACTTTTAATTTGAAGATTTTTTCTAAATCTTGGATTTTTAATTAATTTAATAACCTCATTCTCAATGTTGCTAGCATTTAATGTATTCAACATTATTGCATAATCTGTTGTCTCAGAAAGTCCTCCCCTATTGGATATAATCGTTGCACAACCTCTAGAGGAAGCTTCAAGTGCAGTTCTTCCAAAAGGCTCCTCCCATCTTGATGGAATAACTGCAATTTCAGATTTGCTCAAATAATTTAAAACTTTATTATGAGTTATTTGTCCTAAATTTAAATGTCTTTCATGTGTTGGAAAATTTTGAAATCTTTTCTCTTCTCCAATAGAGTATGCTTTCCAATCTTTATTCTTGTCTAAAACTTTAAACATTGATTTACAATATAAATCATAACCTTTAGATTCATTTAATTTGCCAACAAAAATAATTTGTTTGTTTTTTTTAATTTTTCTATTAATTGGATCTATACTATGGTAAATAACCTGTGTTTTGTTATCTGATAAATTTGGTAAGTCTTTAAAAAATCTTTTTTTAACCCACTCTGTAATAAAAATTATTTTATCTACATTTTCTAACAAATATATACGCTCGTCAACAGATTTAGCACCCTTCATCGTAGTCGGATCATTATGAAAATATAAAATAATTTTAGAATTAATCTTTTTAAAAAACTCTTTAACCATAATAGGTCTATTGTGCAATTCAACTATATCGAAATCTTTTTCTTTCATTTTATTAATAATCTTATTTGAGTACTCTTTAGTAGTACTGTTAAATCTTGAATTGATACTGTTAATTTTAATATTAATATAATTTTTGGTTAAAAAATTATTATTTTTTGTATTCCCAAAAACAAAAGTATCTTTTTTAAATATTGAGTCTCTCATAAAACTACTTATCCACAAAGCCACAGCTCCAGCTCCTTGTTGTGTGTAGTTTTCTTTATATGGTAGAATTGATGCAATTTTCATATTTAGCTAATACTTAATAAATACCTTCTTTTTTTTAAATCTTTTTTTAATTTATATTCAAATGACATAGCCAATCTTTTATCATAAAATCTTTTTTTATAGATTATTTTCCATTTGTATCCTCGAGTGGATTTAGCTCCTGTTCCAGAATTATGTTTTTTTAGTCTTAATTTTAGGTTGTTTGTGTATCCAACGTATGTTTTAGTTATTTTACTATTTACACCCTTTAGCATATAAACATAAAACATCATAAATATGGCGGTCCCTAGGGGAATCGAACCCCTCTTTCGAGGATGAAAACCACGTGTCCTAACCGATAGACGAAGGGACCAAATTTCAGCTTTTTATTGCATAATATCAGTATAATCAAGCTTTTTAAGTTTATTAAATCTTCTGTTTAATTTTAATAATCTTTTTTAATCCAGTAGATTTGTGCGTAATTAATGTTTCTGATATAAAATCATTAGTATCAATATTAATTCCAGAAACTAAGTCCCCAGATGTTATTCCTGTCGCACAAAAGATTGAATCACCAGTTATAATTTCATTTAAATGGTATTTTTTTTCCAAATCAATAATTCCCATCTTTTTTGCTCTAGTTTTATCTTCTATTGTATCAAATAAGAAACGACATTGAAAAAAACAATCAAAAGCATCTAAAGCAGAAGCTGCCAAAACTCCTTCGGGACCTCCCCCGATACCTAAAAATATATCAACATTATATTTTTGGTCTGTTACTAACAAAGCACCAGATACATCACCGTCTGTAATAAGCTTTAAATTCACTTTAAGATTTTTAAGTTCATTTATAATTTCTTTGTGCCTAGGTCTATCTAAAATACATGCAGTTAAATCTGAAGGTTGTTTATTTTTATATTCAGCTAGATTATAAATATTTTTTTTAACTGGGTTGTCTAAATCGATAATATTTGGATCACTTACGTTAGCTGATATTTTATTCATATATGTCTCTGGAGCATTTAATAAATTTGATTTTTCCGCAACTGAAATAACTGATAAAGCACCAGGAAGATTATTGGCAACAAAATTTGTACCTTCTAAAGGATCAACTGCTATATCAAGTTTAGGTCCTTTTTTAGTACCTAGCTTCTCACCAATAAAAAGCATTGGTGCTTCATCAAGCTCACCTTCACCAATGACAACTTCACCATCCATGTCAATTTTATTCAGTTCAGTTCGCATTTTATCAACTGCTGCTTTATCAGCAGCAACTTTATCTTTTTTTCCAATTAAATAGTATGAAGCTAACGCAGCTTTTGAGGTGACGTTTATAAACTGCTCTATAAATTTTTGGTCAATTGACATTAAATTTTTTCATCAATAAATTCATCTTGTTTTATTTTATATTCAAACTCTCTTAAACGTTTGTAAACACTTGCGAGTTCTATTATTGTAGGCCAAGCTTTTAATATATATTGCATTGAGCCCTCCACTCTTCCAAAAGCTCTTATAATTTGTTGCATCACACCAAGGGTAACAGCTCCTGCTACAATTGCTGGAGCTAAAAAAACATATGCTGATAATACATTAGCTTGTAAGTAAGCAATTCTACCAATATTAAAGTATAAATATCTTAAATAACTTAAATAATGGATGCTTCTAACATCTTCAAACAATTCATCTATAGATTTAGGTCTTATAGTTCCATCATCTTCTGCAATAACTAAAATTTTTCTGTAAGCTGCTTCTTTTTTTTGCAAATCATATTCAACTCCTACCAGCCTCAATATTAGACCTAAAAGGACAAGAAAAATTGTTCCACCAATTGACCAAATAAGAGCACCAACAATTAAACCATAATCCCAATCCCCAAAAAAGAAAATTGGAATACCAATACTTAAACCGAACAAAATTGGCATAAATTCAATTAAAATCATTAAAGCTTCAATCAAACTTGTTCCAAGAGACTCCATTATCCTTGAAAATTTTATTGTATCTTCTTGAACTCTTTGGGCCGCACCTTCAATTTTACGAGCTTTGTCATACACAGAGTGGTACCATTCAACCATTGCAGCTCTCCATCTAAATAAATAATGAGAAGTAAAGAAACTTACTAGGACAGCAACACCAACGTACATAGCAGCCAAGATTATAAATGATAATAAACTTGCCCAATACTCTTCAATAGTTATAGCATTAGGAGCACCCAACGCTTTTTGGATCATGTCGTAAAATTCACCAAACCACTCATTTATTTTAACATCAATCTTAACTTGTATCCAAAGCGAT
>CABXVQ010000022.1:0-11528 GCA_902515605.1 uncultured Pelagibacteraceae bacterium | reverse complement strand
ACAGAGTTATAATATTAAAGAATTAGATATAGATGAGAATGACAGCTATATTCTTAATCATAACTGGCAAGGTAATGTTCGAGAATTAAGGAATTTAATTGAAAGAATTGCAATTTTACAACCAGATACAAAAGATAAAATTTCTAATATAGTGAAAGAATCGTTAAAAAATAATAATTTTGATGAAAAAATCACAGAAAATAGCCTTTCTATACCATTAAAAGAAGCTAGAGAAAATTTTGAAAAGGAGTATTTAACTATTCAATTAAAGAAATTTAATGGAAATATATCAAAAACTGCAAATTTTGTTGGTATGGAGAGAAGTGCTCTTCATAGAAAGCTTAAGGGCTTAGGAATAAAAGAATTTAACTAAAATGAATATAATTATCTGTGGCGCTGGGAGAGTAGGGTTTACTATAGCTAAATTATTAAGTGAACAAGGACACTCTATAACTGTGATTGATCAATCGAGTGAAGATATTCAAAAGATTAATGATAGTCTAGACGTAAAAGCTATAGTTGGAAAAGCAACTTATCCTTCAATTCTTGAAAAAGCTAATGCCTCAGAAACAGATATGATTATTGCTGTTACTCGAAATGACGAAATAAATATGTTAATTTGTCAGATAGCATTTTCTATCTTTAATATCCAAAAAAAAATTGCTAGAATTCGCTCACAAGACTATTTAAATCCAAAATTCAGTAGTGTTTATAATAAAGAAAATTTACCCATTGACGTAATTATTTCACCTGAACTTGAAATATCAAAATCAATTCAAAGAAAATTAGAAGCTCCAGGTGCTCTTGATAGTGTTCCGTTTGCAGATAATAAAATAAGATTATTAGAAATTTTAATTAAAGATGAATGTAAATCTATTGATATTAAATTTAATGATCTCACTAAAAAATATCCCAAACTTGAAGCAAATGTAATAGGAATTAATAGAGATGATAAATTCTTTATTCCAAAAAAAACTGATTCTGTTAAAAAAAACGATAAGATTTATTTAATTATTAATTCTTCACAAATGCCAGAAACACTTGAAGCTTTTGGCCACTTAGAGAAAATTTCAAAAAAAATCTTAATAATTGGTGGTGGTAATATTGGGTTCAATTTAGCGAAAAATATTGAAGAAACTTTAGAAACAACAAGAGTCAAGATTGTAGAAAAAGATAAAGAAAGAGCTGAATATCTTGCAAGCGAACTTAATGACTCAATTATAATCAATGGTGATGGATTAGATGAAGAAGTATTAGTTGAAGCAAATTTAGATGAAGCAGAAACAGTTCTAGCACTAACTAATGATGATGAAGATAACTTAATGGTAAGTGTTCTCGTTGAAAAATTTGCTAAAGATAAAAAAAAGATAGATGATAAAAGAACGATGGCTTTGATTAATAAACCAAATTATTCTTTACTTCAATCATCTCTAAAAATTGATGATTTGATTGACCCTAGAATGACAACTGTTTCAAGTATTTTAAAACATATTCATAAAGGAACTATTGAAAACGCTTATACTATTTCAAATGGTGAGTATGAGGTTATAGAAGCTGAAATTATTGAAACTTCTGAACTTATTAATAAAGAAATAAAAAATTCCAATCTCCCTGATGAATTAAGAATAGGTGCAATACTTAGAGATAAAAAAGTAATTATACCACGATCAGACTTTATCTTTAAAAAAGATGACAGAGTTGTTTTTATAGTTAAGAAAGAATCAATTTCATTTGTTGAAAATATTTTTAGATTAAGTTCTGTTTAAACAGATGTTTAGTTTACAAATAAAATATTTAAGTTTTTTCTTTGGTCTAATTACAGTTTTATCGTTTTTTAATATAATTTATTCATATTATTTAAATCTATACCTTAACTTAGATACTTATTATTTAAGTCTAATAATCTCATTTGTAATATCAGTATTGTTTTATAAAATAAAAACTTCTGAAAAAAAATCATCGATTTTTGAAAAAATACTAACAGTTTTTTTTGGATATCTTTTAATTCCTTTAGTGTTAAGTATCCCTTTTTATTTTAGTATTTATAATATCACTTTTTTAGATTCTTATTTTGAAGCAATCTCTGGTTTTACTTCAACTGGTTTTACTATTTTTGAAAATATTAAACACATAGATCAAAGCCTTATTCTGTGGAGGTCTACTACTCAATGGATAGGGGGTCTTTATTTTCTTTTTTCAATCATTTTTTTAATTGATATTTATGATGAAAGTTTTAAAAAAACATTAACTAATTTTTTTTCATTTAACAGCTCAGAAGTATTAAAACAAGCTTTCAAAATTTTTTTATTATATTCTGGTATAACACTTATTATTTTCATAATTCTTAATATTTTTTCAATAAGATCTTTTGACTCGTTAAATTTAGCCTTTTCATTAATTTCCTCTGGGGGCTTTTTACCAGTAAATGATTTGTCTAATATTATTAAAGATAAAACTCAGGTAATTATTTTATCTATTTTAATGTTAACATCTTTTTTTAGTATATTTTTTAGTTTCAATATTATTTTTTTAAAAAATAAGAATATTAATTTCTTCTATGAAGATTTGCATCTAATTATTTACTACATTGTTGTAGTTGCAATTTTTTTTCTATTTTTTAGTTTTAATAACGAATTTTCTTCTAATCTTTTATCCATCTCAAGTAGCATGTCAAATATTGGCTTTTCATTAGAGACAAATCAATCTAATTTAAATTTAGTCTATCTAGTATTAGTAATAATTGGTGGATCTTTTTTTTCTACAAGTTCAGGATTAAGATTCATTAAAATTTATTCATTATTTAAATTTTCTATAAATCAAATTTTATCATTTAGCAGACCTAAAAATATATTTATGAATAAATTAATTTTCACTAAAATTAATTTTGATTTTGACGAAATAAGTAAATATTTTTTAACTGTGCTAGTTTTTATTTTATCTTTCTTCATACTAACTACACTTTTGAGTTTAAGTGGTATAAACTTTGAGAATTCTTTTAAATTATCTATTTTAACTTTAATGAATACCGTAAACTCTTCATCTTACGGTTTAGCAGATTTTAATTTTGATAATCTTAATTTTTTTATAAAATATAGTCTTATTTTCTTTATGATTATAGGTAGAATTGAACTGTTAACAATTCTACTTATCATTAAAAAATTCCTTTTAAAAAATTAATTAATTAATGTATATGTATCTTGCAATGCGCCCTTAGCTCAGCTGGATAGAGCATCGGTTTTCTAAACCGAGGGTCGGAGGTTCGAATCCTCCAGGGCGCGCCATTATTAGACCAAAATGGGTTTCTTATGCGTTAATATCATCACTGTTTTGAATTAATTTTTTCTTGAACAGTTATTTCTTACATGCTTAAATTATGAATATTCAAAAGTTATTTTGAATTATTTGTTAACAAATAAATAAACAATAGGAAGAAATATGTTTAAATACTTAAAACAATTAACTTCTTTAGTTGCTATGGTAGCTGTGTTGTTCACTTTTACAACAGAGTCTATGGCTGCTAAAAAATCTAAAACACTTAAAAACACTCAAAAAAAGGGTTTTGTAAGATGTGGAGTATCTCAAGGTCTTCCAGGATTTTCTAATGCTGATGCAGCAGGAAATTGGACTGGTGTTGATGTTGATGTATGTAGAGCGGTAGCTGCTGCAGTACTAGGTGATGCAAACAAAGTTAAGTTTACACCACTAAGTGCTAAAGAAAGATTTACAGCTTTAACTTCTGGTGAGATTGATATCTTATCAAGAAACACAACTTGGACTCTTTCAAGAGATGCTGATATCGGACTTACTTTTGTTGGTGTGAACTTTTACGACGGTCAAGGTTTCATGGTAAGAAAAAGTTCAGGTATTACTTCAACTAGTCAATTCAAAAATGGTATCTCAGCTTGTACAAACATTGGTACAACAACTGAGTTAAACATGAGAGACTTCTTTAATTCTAGAGGAATTTCTTATGAACCAGTTGCTTTTGAAAAAGCTGATGAAGTTGTAGCTGCTTATGATGCTGGTAGATGTGATACTTACACTACTGATAAATCTGGTTTAGCTGCTCAAAGAACTAAAATGAAAAACCCTGATGAACACATTGTTCTTCCAGAAACTATTTCTAAAGAACCTTTAGGACCAGTTGTTAGACAAGGTGACTCAGTTTGGGAAGATATCGTAAGATGGTCTTTGAACACTATGATCGAAGCAGAAGAATACGGTATTACTTCATCAAATGCAGACTCAATGAAAACTTCAGATAACCCACAAATTAAAAGACTTGTTGGTGCTGAAGGTGAAATGGGCGCAGCATTCGGTTTAGATAATGAGTGGAACTTAAGAATTATCAAACAAGTTGGAAACTATGGTGAAAGTTATAAAAGAAATATAGCTGACACTGGTATTTTACCAGACAGAGGTCCAAATGAATTATGGACTAAAGGTGGTATTTTATACGTTCCGCCATCAAGATAATTTAAGTCATAAATTACTTAAAAAGGGCTAGATTTTTCTAGCCCTTTTTTTTTAAACTCATATATTATCCACACTGTGAATTTTAAACTTAAAGATATAGGTCCACAATTAATGACAGTTATAGCTGTTGTTCTAGTCTTTGGTTTTTTTACTTACAACGCTCAAGTCAATATGGAAAATAGAGGTATTGATTTTGGTTATGGATTTTTATCACAAGAGTCTTCATTTGATGTTCAATTTTCTTTAATAGAGTACGATGGTTCACATTCATATTTTAGAGCTTATTTAGTTGGTTTATTAAATACTATACTTGTTTCTGTTATTGGAATTATTCTTGCAACAATACTTGGAGTATTAGTTGGTATTGCGAGATTATCTCCTAATTATTTAATTAATAAATTTGCTGCTTTTTACGTAGAATTTTTTAGAAACATACCATTACTCTTGCAAATATTTTTTTGGTATTTTGCAGCTCTAAGAGCTTTGCCATTGCCTCAAGATGCTGAAGCAATGTTTGGAATTTCGTTTTTGACAATAAAAGGTCTTTTTGTTCCTGCCTTTATCTGGGAAAATTTTAATATTTTCTTTTATTCATTAATTGCAGCAATTGTTGCAATAATTGTTATTCGTAGTCATGCTAAAAAAGTACAAGAAACCCAAGGTAAACAAATTCCAGTTTTATTAATATCAATTGGTTTAATTTTTATCTTACCCCTTTTAAGTTTTTTAATTGGTGGTGTAAGATTATCATTTGAAGTTCCCGTTTTAAAACAACTAGCAACAACATCATTTATTTATGAAGGTGGTGTAAGCTTACCACCAGAACTAATTGCCTTAGCATTATCTTTATCTTTATACACCGCTACTTTTATAGCTGAATGTGTAAGAGCTGGAATTCAAGGTGTCGGTAAAGGCCAAAAAGAAGCTGCAGCATCTATTGGTCTTACACAAAATCAAGTACTAAAATTGGTAGTAATGCCTCAAGCTTTAAGAATAATAATTCCACCTACAACAAACCAGTATCTTAATCTTACAAAAAATTCTTCACTAGCAGCTGCTATTGCATACCCTGATTTAGTATTGGTTTTTGCTGGAACAGCTTTAATGCAGACTGGTAAGGCAATTGAAATAGTATCTATCACAATGTTTACTTACTTATCATTAAGTATTTCAATTTCATTATTCATGAATTGGTACAATAATAAAATAGCAATAACAGAAAAATAATGTCTAAAATTAATTTTTTAAAACCAGATAAATCTAATCTTTATACTTTTTTATACTTAGGTTCTTTTTTGTTTTTTGTAAGTGTTTTGGATGTTCTTTTAAACTCTTTTTTTAGTTTAAATTTAACGGGTTTTTTACCTGGTTTTCTAAGTTTTTTATTACCGTTAATTCTTGGCTTTATTGGTCTCTATTTTATAAGAATTGAATTAAGCGGTATTAAGCAACTAGATCTATTAAATAAGCATATTAATACTAATAATTTTAATGCTGTTTTATCTCTACTAATCATATTCATAATTCTAAAATCAATTCCACCTATATTAAGTTGGTTTTTTATAGATGCTAGTTTTGCTGGCGATTCAAAAGATGTTTGCACAGGTACAGGTGCTTGTTGGACTTATATAAAAGTGTGGATGAGAAGATTTATGTATGGGATGTATCCGAATGGAGAACAATGGAGAATAAATTTATCTTTTATAGCTCTAGCTTTACTTGGTTCAGTTGGTTATTTTGCAACTGATAGATTTAAAAAATACTTAACTCTTTATTATGTTGTAATTTATCCTTTTATTGCATTCCTGTTTATATTTTTCTTTATTTCAGGTGGCCCAGTATTTTTTGATTTTTCATATGGAATAATAGCTGCAATTCTATCTATCATTATTGGTTTCTTTATCCCTAGTAAATTTAAGTTTTATTATTTCCTAATAGTTCCTTTTGCTCTTTACGTTTTATTAAAATATTTTATTTTTTACGAAGAATTAATTGAATTAGGAAAATTAGACGGTTTAAACTGGGTAGAAACAGGAGCTTGGGGTGGTTTATCATTAACTTTTATAATTTCTTTCTTCTGTTTAATTTTTTGCTTTCCAATAGGTATGGCTTTTGCACTTGGAAGAAGATCTGGATTTCCTTTAATAAGATATATATCTATAGGCTTTATTGAATTTTGGAGAGGTGTACCTTTAATCACAGTATTGTTCATGTCAGCGGTAATGTTTCCGATGTTTTTACCAGCAGACTTCTTTATTGATAAATTAGTGAGATGTATAATTGCTATTTCATTGTTTGAAGCAGCATATGTTGCTGAAGTTATAAGAGGAGGTTTGCAAGCTCTTCCTAGAGGACAATACGAGGCTGCAAAATCATTAGGAATGGGATATTGGAGAATGCATATATTTGTAATTTTACCTCAAGCTTTAAAACTTGTAATTCCAGGAATAGCCAATACATTTTTAGCATTAGTTAAAGATACACCACTAATTTTTGTTGTTGGACTTTTAGAGATAGTAGGAATGTTAAATTTAGCTAAAACCAATCCAGAATGGTTAGGTTTTGCAATGGAAGGCTATGTATTTGCAGCAATAATTTTCTGGATTATTTGTTACGCAATGAGTAAATATAGCTATAATTTAGAACAAAAATATAAAACAGATCGTTAAAATATGTCAGATAATATAATCCAAATAAATAATATGAATAAATGGTTTGGAGATTTCCAAGTTTTAAAAGGAATTAACTTAGAAGTAAAACCAAAACAAAAAATTGTTGTTTGTGGTCCTTCTGGTTCGGGCAAGTCTACATTGATAAGATGTATAAATAGATTAGAAGAGCATCAAGAAGGTGATATCATTGTTGATGGAACAGAATTAACAGAGGATACCAAAAATATAGAACAAATAAGAGCAGAAGTTGGAATGGTGTTTCAACAATTTAATTTATTTCCACATTTATCAATTCTTGATAATTGTACATTAGCTCCAATTTGGGTTAAAAAAATGCCAAAGAAAGAAGCTGAGGAATTAGCGCTTAAACACTTAGAAAGAGTACAAATATTAGATCAAGCTCAAAAATATCCAGGACAATTATCTGGTGGGCAACAACAAAGAGTAGCTATAGCTAGAGCTCTATGTATGGAGCCAAAAATAATGCTTTTTGATGAACCAACATCAGCATTAGATCCTGAAATGATTAAAGAGGTGCTAGATGTAATGGTTAATTTAGCGAAACAAGGAATGACTATGATAGTAGTTACTCATGAAATGGGTTTTGCCAAAGAAGTTGCTGATCAAATGATATTCATGGATGAAGGAATGATAGTAGAAAAGGCTGATACCAAGGAATTTTTTGCTAATCCAAAGAGTGATAGGACCAAACTTTTTCTAAGCCAGATACTATAGTCAATAGTAATTACAAGGAATATTTCTCAAATAAGGCCTTAAGTATTACTTGACATATTTCCTGTATAGCTGGTTTTTCCATAAAAAATAAAAAAAAATATAGTTGCAGGAGGTATTAAAAACTAGTTGAATAAGTTTTTAAAAATAAAATTAAGAGGGGTCTTAATGGAAGATAATTTCAACAAGCATCTAGGCAATAAGCTTAAGCTTAGAAGATTGGCTTTAGGGTTAACTCAAACTAAGGTAGCAAAAGCAATTAACGTAACGTTTCAACAAATTCAGAAGTATGAGAAAGGTACAAATGGAGTTAGCTCTATCAGATTGCTTCAACTTTCAAACTATTTGAAAGTTCCAATCAATTACTTTTTTGAAGATTTTTCAGAATACTTAATAAACCTGGAAAAATCTCAGGAGGGCCATATGAATGTAAATTATAACTTTTTAGTTAAATTATATTCAGAATTAAATGCAGACCAAAAATTAAAATTTAATAAATCTTTACAAGTATCAAGTAATAATATTTCTAAAGTCGGATAATTTTTTGGCTCCTCGGGCAGGACTCGAACCTGCGACCAATTGATTAACAGTCAACTGCTCTACCAACTGAGCTACCGAGGAATATTAAAAATCTCAACTTACTTTCTTTTAAGACTAAAACAAGAATTTTTTTGGAGGCAACGCCCGGAATCGAACCGGGATACAAGGATTTGCAATCCTCTGCGTAACCATTCCGCCACGTTGCCGGATGTTTTAGTAGATAGCTACAAGGAGTTTTATATAAAATATTTGTAATTAGTCTATTAAATAACGATCTAATTTGATTATTGTTAATTTAGATTAATAAATTATAAACTACTTAATCCATGAATAGTGATAAATATATACATTCTGAAGTAGAAGATAATATTTATTCATATTGGGAAAAAAACGAATTATTTAAACCTAAGAAAAATTCAAAAAAATACTCAATTGTTATTCCACCACCTAATGTAACAGGAAGCTTGCATATGGGGCATGCTTTAAATAATTCCATTCAAGATCTTTTAGTTCGTTATTATCGAATGAATAATTATGAAACTTTGTGGCAACCAGGAACAGATCATGCAGGAATAGCCACACAAGCTCTTGTTGAAAAAAAACTTGAAAAAGAGAATTTAAATAAAAATGATTTGGGTAGAGAAAAATTTATTGAAAAAGTGTGGGAATGGAAAAATCAATATGGGGACATTATTATTAATCAGCTTAAAAAGCTTGGGTGCTCATGTGATTGGTCTAGAAATGCTTTTACAATGGATGAAAATCTATCAAAATCAGTAGTGAAAGTTTTCGTTGAACTTCATAAAAAAAAATTAATTTATAAAGCAGAAAAATTGGTCAATTGGGACACAGTTTTAAAAACAGCAATATCCGATCTAGAGGTTGATCAAAGGGAAATGAACTCAAAGATCTACTATATTAGATATCCAATAGATAATTCATCAGATTTTATAACTATTGCAACTACAAGACCCGAAACAATGCTTGGTGATACAGCTATTGCTGTTAATCCCAAAGATAAAAGATTTAAAAAATATGTGGGCAAAACTGTCACTATCCCAATTGTAGGTAGAAAAATAAAAATTATAAAAGACAATTACGCGGACCCAGAACAAGGAACTGGTGCATTAAAGATTACCCCAGCTCATGACTTTAATGATTATGATGTTGGACAAAGAAATAAGCTTGAAATTATTAATGTGTTCACCGAAGAAGGTAAAATTAATAATAATGCACCTAGTGATTATGTTGGACTAGATAGATTTGAAGCACGTAAAAAAATTTTAAATGAGTTAAAAGAAAAAGATTTTTTTGTTAAAGAAGAAAACATTAAAAATAAAGTACCATATGGGGATAGATCAAATTCAGTTATTGAACCTTTTTTAACAGAACAATGGTTTGTAAACGCAAAAAAATTATCTGTAAAAGCTAAGCAAATAGTTAAATCAAAAAAAACAAATTTCTTTCCAGAAAATTGGTCAAAGACTTATTTTCAATGGATGAATAATATTGAGCCTTGGTGTATTTCTAGACAACTTTGGTGGGGTCATCAAATACCAGCTTGGTATGGTCCTGATAAAAAAATCTTTGTCGCAACAAATGAAACTGATGCAAAAAAACAGGCTAAAAAGTTTTATAAAAAAAATGTTAAAATTACCAGAGATCCTGATGTTTTAGATACATGGTTTTCATCAGGTTTATGGCCTTTTGCAACATTAGGTTGGCCTGATAAAAAAGATTTTGTTAAAAAATTTTATCCAACAACTGTTTTAGTTACCGGTTTTGATATTATTTTCTTTTGGGTTGCTAGAATGATGATGTTTGGAATGGAATTTTTAAACAAAGAACCATTTAAAGATATTTATGTCCATGCTTTAGTTAGAGATGAAAAAGGTCAAAAAATGTCTAAGTCAAAAGGAAATGTAATTGACCCATTAGATTTAATTGAAAAATATAGTGCAGATGCTTTAAGATTTACTCTTCTTTCAATGGCCTCACCGGGAACAGATGTTAAACTTTCAGAGGATAGGGTTAAGGGATATAGAAACTTTTTAAATAAATTATGGAATGCTAATAATTTTTTAATTACCAATAAATGTGATTTTAACAAAACTGATAAAGTTCCTAAAACTACACTAAATATTAATAAATGGATTTATTCAGAATTAATCCAAACCAAAGATAAAATTGAGAAAAATCTAAAAGATTATCGATTTGATGAAGCAGCTAAAAATGCGTACCAGTTTGCTTGGCATTCTTATTGCGACTGGTACATTGAGCTTTCAAAGACTATTCTGTTTTCGGATGATGAAAGATCAAAAAAAGAGGTAAAAGAAGTATCAGCTTATATATTTAAACAAATACTTGTTATTCTTCATCCATTTATTCCATTTGTTACTGAGAAAATCTGGTTAAAAAATAAATTTGATAGATCAGATAAGAATTTCTTAATGCACGCTAATTGGCCAGCGGGAATAGCCAAGAAAGATCAATCTATGAAAGATGTAGAAAGTATTATCAATGTCATTTCTGAACTTAGATCCTTTAAAAATGAGCTAAATGTTAGCCCAGGTTCATTTATTGATATTTCAATTAACAAAATTGCTAAAAAAAATAAAACATTAATGACCAATAATGAAATTATTCTAAAAAAGCTTGGTCGTATCAATAATTTCTATGATAAAGACCAAGAAAAACCCTCAGCTACATTGGTTATATCTGGCGACATATTTAAGATCTATTTTGATGAAAATGTAGATTTAAATCTAATAAAAGAAAACTTAGTTAAAAGACAGAACAAATATCAAGAGGAAATGGACAAAATATCTCAACGATTATCTAACAAAGGATTTACCGATAGAGCTCCAAAAAATATTGTTGAACAAGAAAAAACTAACTATAGTAATTTAAAAAATGATATCAAAAAAATATCATTAACAATTGAAAGTTTATAATGCGGAAGTTTAATAAGAAGAAATTACCTAGTAGACATACATCTTTAGGTGCTGATAGAGCGCCACATAGATCATTTTATTATGCAATGGGTGAAACTGAGAAAGATGTTTCAAAACCTTTTGTAGGCGTTGTATCTACATGGAATGAGGCAGC
>CABXVQ010000021.1:0-15220 GCA_902515605.1 uncultured Pelagibacteraceae bacterium | reverse complement strand
TTTTTTAATTACAACGTCTTCTCTAAACGATAAGAAACTAGATAAAAAATCCTTCAAGTTGCAAGTTTTTGGTTTTCCCTCAACTATGGCTAACGTATTAAAACCAAAAGAACTTTCGATTTGAGTATTTTTATAAAGTTGTCTTTTAATAGTTTCTGGTTCAACACCATTTCTTAAATCTATGGCTACTCTAATACCCTCTCTATTAGACTCATCTCTAATATCCTTGATACCCTCAATTTTTTTTTCTCTTACTAATTGAGCAATTCTTTCATTTAAAACTGATTTGTTCACTTGATATGGAATAGATGTAATTACCAATCTATCTCTGCCATTTTTAAGAGACTCAGCTGATACTTCACCTCTTATTTTAAATGAACCTCTTCCGTTATTGTATCCCTGTTTAATAACATCTTTACCAATTATTACACCACCAGTTGGAAAATCTGGGCCAGGAATGTGTTTCATTAATTCTTTAATTTTAATATCTTTATTTTCAATCAAAGCTAATGTGCCGTCAATAATTTCACCTAAATTATGTGGTGGAATACTTGTTGCCATTCCAACAGCTATACCACCGGCTCCGTTAACCAACAAATTAGGATATTGTGATGGTAGAACGGTAGGTTCTTTTTCAGTTTCATCGTAATTGCTTTTGTATTCAACTGTATTCTTTTCAATATCATCAATTAAAAACTGAGAAACTTTTGAGAGTCTTGTTTCTGTATATCTCATTGCAGCAGCAGGATCTCCATCAATAGAACCAAAGTTACCCTGACCTTCAACTAAGGGTAAACTCATGGAAAAATCTTGCACCATTCTAACAAGAGCATCATATACAGACTGATCACCGTGAGGATGATATTTACCGATTACATCACCTACTATTCTTGCAGATTTTCTAAACTGTTTAGACCAGTCATAGCCACCTTTATACATAGCATATAAAATCCTTCTATGAACTGGCTTTAAACCATCTCTAATATCAGGTAGTGCCCTACTAACTATTACACTCATTGCATAAGAAAGATAAGATGAGCTCATCTCATCATGCATCGAAATTAACTTAATATTTTTATCTTCGGGAACTTCTGTTTTTGGCATATAAATTAAAACGGAATTTCGTCGTCCATGTCATTAGATATTTGAGACATGTCATCATTCTTAGGTGGTGATTGAGTGTTATCGTTAGCTATTCCTCCACCAGAATTTCCACCGCCCAACATTGTTAAAGATGAATTATAACCTTGAATAACTATTTCAGTGGAATACTTATCTTGACCAGATTGCTCGTCTTTCCATTTTCTAGTTGTTAGTTGTCCTTCAACATAAATTTGAGCACCTTTTTTTAAATATTGTTGAACAACATTTACTAATCCCTCATTAAATACAACTATACGGTGCCATTCAGTTTTTTCTTTTTTTTCACCTGAATTCTTATCTTTCCATGATTGACTAGTAGCTAAACTTAATCTAGCTACGCTTTTACCGTTAACCATTTGTTTAATTTCAGGGTCTGCGCCCAAACGACCAATTAAAAGTACTTTATTTAAACTTCCAGCCATAATATTTTAATATTTGTTAAATTAATTTATTTGAATTATATCACAATTTACTCTGAATATTAATTTTATTAAGTCAAAGCAACAAAAATTATGATTAAAAAGATAGTTATTAAGGGAGCTAAAGAACACAATTTGAAGAATATTTCTTTAGAAATACCTAAAGATAAATTTGTTGTAATTACTGGCTTATCTGGATCAGGAAAATCATCATTAGCATTTGATACGGTCTATGCTGAAGGACAAAGAAGATATGTTGAAAGCTTATCAGCATATGCAAGACAATTTTTAGATAAAATGAAAAAACCAAATGTAGATTTAATTGAAGGATTAAGTCCAGCAATATCAATTGAACAAAAAAATACATCAAAAAATCCAAGATCTACAGTTGCAACAGTAACTGAAATTTATGATTATATGAGAGTACTGTATGCTAGAGCAGGAATACCTTTTTCACCATTCACTGGTAAACCCATTACATCACAGACTGTAACTCAAATTGTTGATAAAATTAAAGAACTACCAAAAAAATCGACTATATATATTTATGCACCAGTTGTAAGAGGTCGTAAGGGAGAATATAGAAAAGAAATCTTAAATTACAAAAAAAGAGGGTTTAGAAAAATAAAGATAGATGATGTATTATACGATATTGAAAAAGTCCCTGAATTAAATAAAAAAGTTAAACATGATATTTACATTCTTGTTGATAGAATAGTTCTAAATTCATCTTTAGGAAATAGACTAGCTGAAAGTATTGAGTCATCAATTAATATTGCTAATGGTTTAGTCTTTGTTGAATATGAGGATGAAACTTTGCCTAAAAAATTTAGAAAATTAGAAAAATTAATATTCTCAACTAAGTTTGCTTGTCCAGAAAGTGGCTTTACAATTGAAGAAATTGAACCAAGACTTTTTTCTTTTAATAGTCCATTTGGGGCTTGTGAAGAATGTGAAGGGATAGGAATAAAATTAAACGTTGATCCTAATCTGGTTATACCAAATGAAAAGAAAAGTATCGCAGATGGAGCTATAGAACCTTGGGCAAAAACTACAACATTATATTATGCACAAACACTCTCATCATTAGCAAAACATTATGGATTCTCATTAGAGGATAAGTGGTCAAAACTGTCTAAAAAGATAAAAGATATAATTCTTTATGGATCTGATGAAGAGGAAATAAAGTTCTCATATGATGATGGTTATGAAAAATATTCTCATAAAAAAACATTTGAAGGGGTAATAAACAACCTAGAAAGAAGATACTTAGAAACAGATAGTGATTGGAAAAGAGAAGAAATTTCACAATATCAATCTGATACAAAGTGTGAGAGATGTAATGGTCATAGACTTAAAGATGAAGCTCTTTGTGTTAAAATTGATGGTTTGCATATAAGTGAAGTAACTGAAAAATCTATTTCTGATGCTGCTAAATGGTTTGAAAATCTTAAAAATACTCTTGATAAAAGACAAGTGAAAATTGCTGAACATATTTTAAAAGAGATAAATGAAAGATTAAACTTTTTATTAAACGTCGGACTTGATTATCTAACTCTTTCAAGAGAGTCTGGAACTTTATCAGGAGGAGAGGCACAAAGAATACGTTTAGCTTCACAAATAGGTTCTGGATTAACAGGTGTCTTATATGTACTTGATGAACCCTCTATTGGTCTTCATCAAAAGGATAATGTTAAATTAATTAATGCACTAAAAAGATTAAGAGATTTAGGTAACACAGTAATTGTAGTAGAGCATGACACTGAAACAATGGAAAATGCAGACCATATAATTGATCTTGGTCCTGAAGCTGGTAATAATGGTGGTGAAATAGTTGCACAAGGTTCTTTTAAAGAAATTAGCCAAAATAAAAATAGTATTACAGGTAAATATCTTTCAAATAAATTAAAAATTAATGTTCCCCAAAAAAGAAGGTTAGCAAAAAATGGAAGGTTTTTAGAAATTACCGGAGCTAGTGGAAACAATTTGGATAATGTAAATTTAAAAATACCACTTGGTAGTTTAACTTGTGTAACCGGTGTATCTGGTAGTGGTAAATCCACCCTTGTGTTACAAACTTTATATAATGCACTCAACCTAACTCTAAATAATAATAAATCTAGAAAAATTCCAAAACCTTTTAAAGGTTTTAAAGGAACTGAATTAGTTGATAAAATTATTGATATAGATCAATCACCTATTGGTAGAACACCCAGGTCTAATCCAGCAACATATACAGGTGCATTTGGCCCTATAAGAGATTGGTTTACGGGATTACCAGAATCAAAAACAAGAGGTTATAAGCCAGGTCGATTTTCTTTTAATGTAAGGGGTGGAAGATGTGAGGCTTGTGAAGGTGATGGTGTAATTACTTATGAAATGCACTTTCTTCCTGATGTTTATATACAATGTGATGAATGCAAAGGTACCAGATATAATAGAGAAACTTTAGAGATAAAATTTAAAGAAAAAAGTATTGCTGATGTTTTGGATATGACTGTAGATGAGGGTTGTGAATATTTTGAAAACATATCTAATATTAAAACTAAACTGTTGACTTTAAAAAAAGTGGGTCTTGGTTACATAAAAATTGGACAACAAGCTACAACATTATCTGGTGGTGAGGCTCAAAGAATAAAACTTGCCAAGGAATTATCTAAACGTTCGACAGGTAGAACTATGTATATTTTAGATGAACCTACTACAGGCCTACATCAACATGATATTAAAAAATTACTGGAAATTCTTCATACTTTTGTCTCACTAGGAAATACTGTGGTAGTCATAGAGCATAATTTAGATGTGATAAAAACCGCAGATTACATAGTTGATATGGGCCCTGAGGGAGGAGTAAAAGGTGGAAAAATTATCGCAGAAGGTAAACCTGAAGAAATCTGCAAGATTACTAACAGTTATACAGGTAAATTTTTAAAACCACTTTTAAATTAGATAATAAATATTGTTATATATAGATGAAATTAGTATATTAAACGGTAATGGGAAAGTTACTTTCATCACTTTCAAAAACAATACATGCATCTTTGGCGATTGCAGTAATTTTATTCCTTGGATTATTTTATCAAAATGATGGTTTTAGCTTTGATAGAATTTTCTGGAGTTGGGTTGCAAGATATGTTCATGTTATTGTTGGAATAATGTGGATTGGTTTATTGTGGTATTTCAATTTTGTCCAAATTCCTAATATGGGTAAAATTCCTGATGAACAAAAACCTGCTATTGGAAAGGTTATTGCACCTGCCGCATTATTTTATTTTAGATGGGCAGCAGCACTTACTGTTTTATCTGGATTAATTCTTGCTGGTTTAAATGGATATTTACATGATTCAATGACTTTAAGTATTGGTTCTGGAATACCAAAACATACAGCTATAGGTATAGGAATGTGGTTAGGTTTAATTATGGCTTTTAATGTATGGTTTGTTATTTGGCCTAATCAAAAAAGAGCTTTGGGTATTGTTGAGTGTGAACCAGAATTAAAAGCTAAATCTGCAAGAACAGCAATGTTATTTTCAAGAACAAATACATTACTGTCCTTACCAATGCTACTGACAATGGTGGCAGCTCAAAATTTATATTAATTATTACTGTCTTCTTTTAAAACAGTCTTTTGTGACACTCTAAGTCTAACTAGAACTGTATTAGCAATATATATTGATGAATAAGTACCAAAAATTACACCAAATATCATAGCTAAAGAAAAGCCTCTTAAAATTTCACCACCAAAGAAGAATATCGATAACAATGCTAATAAAGTTGTTATAGAAGTTATTAAAGTTCTCGATAGAGTTTCATTTATTGAAATATTTGTTAGTTCAAAAATTTTTATATCTGAATATTTTCTTAAATTTTCCCTAACTCTATCAAAAATTACAACAGTATCATTCATTGAATAGCCAACAATTGTTAATACAGCAGCAATAATTGATAAATTAATTTCTAGTCCAAGAAGAGAGAATAAACCTAATGTTACTATAACATCATGAAATAAAGCTAATATAGCTCCAAGACTAAATTGCCATTCAAATCTAATCCAAATATAAATAAGCATTAAAATTAAAGCAACTGATATTGCTATAATTCCGGACTTTAATAATTCTGCACTTACTTTTGGTCCTACATTTTCAACTCTTCTAAAATTAAAATTATTTCCAAAAGACTTATCGAGGTTTGTTTTTATTTCTTCTATTACATTTTTATTATCATTATTTTCAAACTTAATTAAAAAATCAGTTTCATTTCCAAATTTTTTAACTGAAACATCGCCTAAATTCATTTGATTTAAATTATCTCTTAAAGATGATACATTAATTTTAGATTCTGATGCTCTAAGTTCAATTAGTGTTCCACCTTTAAAATCAATACCAAAATTTAAACCCTTGAACGTTAATAATAATAATGAGACTACAACAAGCGAAACTGAAAGAATGTTAAATTTATTATAATATTTGTTAAATGCTATCATCTAAATTAATCCTTCTTTTTGCTTATTTTTGCCTACATACAAAACAGTTAATAATCTAGCTATAAAATAAACTGAAAATAGTGTAGTGAATATTCCAACTCCTAGAGTTAAAGAAAAGCCTTTGATAGGACCAGATCCCATGAAAAATAATATAATTGCAGCAATTAATGTTGTTATGTTTGCATCAAGAATAGCTGTTCTTGATTTAGTATAGCCACTATCAAAAGCAATTAAGTTATTTTTTTCGTCTTTTAATTCTTCTTTAATTCTCTCAAATATCAAAACATTAGCATCGACAGCCATACCCACAGTCAAAATTATACCTGCAATTCCAGGTAAGGTCAGAGTTGCTTCAAATATTGTTAAAACACCTATTAAAAGAAATAAATTTATGATTAATGCTATATTGGTAATGAGACCAAATATTTTATATTTAATAAAAATAAATAAAATAACTAAAGCAAACCCAATAGCCAAAGCAATCATTCCAGCATTAATAGAGTCTTGTCCAAGATCTGGACCAACAGTTCTTTCCTCGATAATATTTAATGGCGCAGGCAATGCTCCTGATCTAAGTAACAATGCAAGATCAGTGGCAGATTGAAATGTAAAACCTCCACTTATTTGACCAGATCCACTTGCAATGGTATCTCTTATTACTGGTGCACTTATAATCTTCCCATCAAGAACTATTGCTAATTGTTTTCCAATACCTGTTGATGTTGCTTTACCAAATCTTTTTGCCCCTACTCTATCTAAGGTAAATGAAACAACAGTTTCATTTGTTTCATTATTCATTCTTGGTTGAGCATCTAAAAGATTATCTCCACTTAAAATTATTCTTTTACTAACAACTGATTCTCCAGAATCATCTTCATATCTTAATTTTTCTGTACCAAAGGAATCTTCTGTCTTTGAGGCTACAAATCTAAATGTTAAATTTGCAGTTTTTCCAAGCAATGATTTAATTCGCATTGGGTCATCTAATCCTGGTAGTTCCACTAAAATTCTATCATTACCTCTTTTAAGAATATTTGGTTCATTTGTACCTATCTCATCAATTCTTCTTCTTACAATCTCTAAAGCTTGATCTTGAGATGATGTTTTAAGTTCAACCAAACCTTGTTTTGAATAATTAACAATTAAAAGATCGTTTTTTTCTTCGATATTTAATTGATGAGATTTAAATCTTGGATAATAAGGATTTAAATCACTTTCTTCATCATTAAATTCATCTAATACTGTTTGTTTAAATTGATTATCCACAGTAAACGAAAGTTCTTGATTTGAAATCTTAAGATTATTTATTCTTATATTTTTTTCTTTAAAATAATTTTTAATAGTGATTGTAAGATTCTGAAGTTTTTGCTCAATTACAGGAGTGTTATCTATTTCTAGTAAAAGATACGAACCACCTTGTAAATCTAATCCAAGATTTATTTTTTTGTTTAATAAATCATTGCTAAATTTAAAAAGATTTGATGAAGCTATTAATATAAAAATTAAGGAAATTAGTGTAACAAAAATAATTCTTAATTTTGAAAAGTATAACACTTTAATTTAACGAGATTTATTTCTTAATTTCTTGGCCGTTCATTAAGCTTTGAACCCCTGTGCCTCTTATCACTTCGACAGTAACATTATCTGCAATCTCTACTTCAATTTTATCATTATCGATAACTCTTGATATAGTTCCAGTAATGCCACCTGAGGTAACAATCTTATCTCCTTTTTTTAAGCCTTCAACCATAGCTTTATGTTCTTTAACTTTTTTTTGTTGAGGTCTTATTAAGAAAAAATAAAAGATAACAAAAATTAGTATTAACGGTATAAACTGGCCTATTCCTGAACTTTCCATAAAACTCCTTGATTAAAAGTGAATATTTATACTATCTGTGGGGTTAAAACAACTTTAATTGATCGAAATTTTTTCCAAATTGTTCATATAAGGTTTAAGAACATTTGGAATAGTTATTGAGCCATCTTTTTGCTGATAATTTTCTAAGATAGCAATAAGAGTTCTACCTATTGCCAATCCACTACCATTTAAAGTGCCTGCATAAAGGGTATCTTTATTAGAGTCTTTGTATCTAGTTTTCATTCTGACCGCTTGAAAAGTAGAACATGATGAGCAAGAGGAAATTTCTCTATATTTATTTTCTGAAGGCAGCCAAACTTCAATGTCATATGTTTTTTCAGCACTAAATCCCATGTCACCACTACACAGAATAACTTTTCTATAAGGTAATTCTAAAAGATCTAATATACCCGTAGCGCAATTCGTCATTCTTTCTAACTCCTCAAGACATTTATTTTGTTCTACAACACTAACCATTTCAACTTTATAAAATTGGTGTTGCCTAATCATTCCCTTTGTATCTTTGCCATAACTACCAGCTTCTTTTCTAAAACAAGGAGTTGAAGCAACAAATCTCATGGGTAAAGATTTAATATCTAGAATTTTGTCTTTAACAATATTAGTCAAAATTACTTCTGCTGTGGGTATTAGAAATTTTCTTTCAGCATCTTTATCTAATTTAACTTCAAATTGATCATTTTCAAATTTAGGCAATTGACCAGTGCCAAACATAGTATTTTCTGAAGCAAGTAAAGGTGGTGAAATTTCTTCATAACCATTTTTTTGTATATGAATATCCAACATAAAATTTGATAAAGCTCTTTCTAATAGCGCCAATTTACTTTTAACAAAAACAAATCGCGACCCTGTAGTTTTTGTTGCAAGATCAAAATCTAACATGCCCAATTCTTCACCCAACTCATAATGTGATTTAGGTTTAAAATCAAAATTAGGAATTTGTCCAAATTTACCAATTTCAACATTGTCATTCTCATCTTTTCCACTTGGAACATCAGGATGTGGAAGATTTGGTATATTAGATAAAATTTTTTCAAGTTCAGATTTAAGTACATTTTGTTTCTTAGAAATTTCCTCTAAAGAAACTGAAAGTTCTTTAGATTTTGCAAATAAAGATTTATCTTTAGATTTTGAAATATCTTTTTTCTCTTTCTCTAAATTCTCTTTCTTTTGAATAAATTCTCTATTTTGTATATCTAATTTTTTTAATTGAGAAAAATTAATATCGGTTGTTCTTTTTTTTAATTCTTTTTCAAAAGTATCAAAATTTTTTCGAATTTCTTTTAAATTATGCATCAGAATCTTTTAATTTTTTACTTTCAATAAATTTTACTGAAAATATTGATAATTCATATAAAATTAATAAAGGAATGGCTAAACCAATTTGCGTTATAGGATCAGGTGGAGTCAACAATGCAGCAGCTGCAAATATGATGACTACTACATATTTCCTTCTTTTTTTTAAAAAATCAGAATCAACAACTCCTACTCTTGCTAGTAAACTAAGGACAACAGGTAATTGAAAACTTATTCCAAAAGCAAAAATGAGTTTCATTACAAGAGACAAATATTCATTCACTTTAGCTTCCAGCTGAATTGGTAAGTTTGTTGACAATCCTGTGCTCTCAAATGATAAAAAGAATTTTATCGCTAAAGGCATAATCAAATAGTAGACCAACATGCCACCTAAAAAGAATAAAATCGGTGTTAAAACTAAATATGGTATAATTGCAATCTTTTCGTGTTTATAAAGGCCTGGTGCAATGAATTTCCAAATTTGCATCAAAATAAAAGGACATGTAACAAAAAAAGCTGTAAAAAAAGAAACTTTTAAATATGTTAAAAAAGTTTCTTGTAAAGCAGTAAAAATGAGTCGTCTATCAGATCCATCATCTTTTACAGCTTTTGCAAATGGTTCAACTAAAAAACCATATAAGTGTTCTGCAAAAAAATAACAAGCTATAAAAAAAACTATCAGAAAAATAAAACTATTAATTAATCTTTTTCTTAATTCTGCTAAATGACTTACGAAGCCATTTTCGTTTTCATCATGACTCATCTTTTTTATCTACTTCTTTTTCTTTTGGATTATCTTCAATATCAATATTTGAAATTTCGCTTTGCACGTTATTTATATATTTTTTTGCAGTACCAATCCAAGATCCAGCTTTCTTTAACATGATAGGAAAATCCTTAGGTCCAAGTACAATTATAGCAATAGCAACAACAATTAAGATCTCAAACCAACCAATAGTAGGCATGTGATTTATTCTTTATTCTTTGTATCTTGATTTTCGTCAGAAATATTTTTAGGCTCATTGTCATCAGTAACATCTGATGCCATACCTTTTTTAAAACTTTTAATTCCTTTAGCAACATCACCCATAAGGCTAGATATTTTTCCTCTACCAAATAATAATACCACAAGTATTACAACAATAGCTATTTGCCAAATTCCAATGCTCATATAAATCTTATATCCTTTTTATTTATATATTTAAAGTGTCTTTTTTTTGGATAAATTAAAATTAAAGACTAGTTCTTTTCATCTGAATCAAGAGTGCCACTAAGCATTTCATCAATATTTGAGTAAATGTCCTCTTTTTTATCGTCCTGTTTTTCTTTGTAAAATTTTCCAGTACCAAAAATTGCATTATCTATATTAGTACTATCAATTAAGCCTGCTGCTCCTAATTCATCAACAGTTGGTAGATCAGAAAGCTTTTGAAGATTAAAATGACTCAAGAAATCATCTGTTGTTATATATTGTATTGGCTTGCCTGGCACATCTTTTCTACCACCTGGCTTAACCCAGTTTAATTCCATCAAAATTTCTAGTGTGTTAGTCCCAAAAGCTACACCTCTTATTTCTTCAATTTCTGCTCTAGTAACAGGTTGGTGATAAACAATAATTGCAAGTGTTTCTATGGCGGCTCTTGATAATTTTTTTTCAACAGTTTTCTCTTGTACCATTAAATTTGATAAATTCGGTGATGTTCTAAAGGACCATTTTTTTGATATACAAACTAGGTTTATTCCACGATCTGAATATTCATTCTGAATTTTTAACAATATCTTTTCTACATCAGCTTTTTTTGAAATTTTACTTTCAATAGTTTCAATATTTAAAGGTTCTGCAGCAGCAAAAACTATAGCTTCAATTTCTTTTTCAATAGAAGTTAATTTTGAGGGAAAATTAATAATATTATCTTTTTTTTTTATTTTTTTTTTAATCATTTGTTTTCTTTAATATAAATATCATCATATAGATTCTCTTGCTTAATCTTTAAATTTCCTTCTTTAACTAATTCTAAAGAACCAGCAAATATTCCAGCTTTACCTGTTCTCGTATATTTTGTATCATTTTTCAAATTTTTAGGAATTAAATCATCTAGTTTTTTCCAATCCATTAATTTTCCAAAGAAATTTTTTATAGTTTTTATTCCTTCTTCTGTTGTAAAGACAGGTAACTTTGGGATGTTTATTCTTTGAAAATCTTTAGTCATTATTATTGTTGAGTAGGTTTTTAATAATTCAAACAAATTCAGTTTATATTCACTATTATAAATTGGTTTTATCCCTGCTTTACTTCCTCTCGATCGAATCTCTCTACCTAATCGTTTTCTCTTAAGCATTTGTTCAGAAAGTAATCTTATTAATTCTAGTTTTTTTAATTGTAACTTAAGTTTTTCAGCAACTTCATGAACTTTGAATTCTTCATCAGGCGTACCAGGTAATAAGAGTTTTGATTTTAAATAAGCTAACCAAGTTGCCATTAATAAATATTCTGATGCAATTTCTAAGTTAAGATTTTTTTCATTTGTAATGAAATCGTGAAATTGATCCGCTAGTTTTGTTATAGATATATCTTCTAAATTAACTTTTTGAGCTTTAGCTAAATCTAGCAAGACATCTAGAGGACCATTGTAGTTTTCAACATCAACTTTGAATAGTGCAGAATCAGATTCAATCATTGAGGAATATTAACTTAAAATTTTATAAAATTCTGATGTTTTTTTAGTTATAAATCGATCTACTAATGGTGAATTTTGTCCAACAATGGTCATTTCTTTAAGGTTTCCGTTACAATGTAAAACGATATTACAACCTGCTTTAAACGTTTTGATTGTATTTTCTTTTATAGGTCCCTTTAAACTTTTCATAGAAAGATCATCCGAAATAAGGATATTTTTAAAACCTATTCTATTTCTAATTAATTTAATTAATTTTTGTGAATGGGTTACTGTATTTTTATTATCTATGTCAGTAAATACAATATGCGCTGTCATAGCAAATAAGCTCTGTTTATTCTTAAAAGGTATAAAATCATTTTTTGTTAAATAATCTAATTTTTTGCTTACAAATGGAGTTGAATGATGACTATCCACTTTAGCTAATCCATGGCCAGGAATATGTTTAATTACAGTACCAATTCTATTTTCTTTAAAATATTTAATACAATAATCACCTATTTTAGATACTATTTTAGGATTCCTTGAAAATGATCTATCTCCAATAACTTTATTGGCTCCTTTAATTTTTAAATCTAATACAGGAACTGTATTAATATTAATGCCTAACAATCTTAATAAATATGAGGTTTTATCAATAAATAATTTATAGAAAAAGTAAAATTCTCTATAATTTTTTATAAACTTATTTCCAAAAAATTCTGAAGTTAGGTTATCAAATGAAATTATGTTTTTTAATCTATTAACACGCCCACCCTCTTGATCTACTAATATTGGATATTTTTTATCTTTAAAAACTTTTCTAATCGATGAAGTTAACTTAAAAGTCTGTTTTATATCTTTGATATTTCTTGAAAATAAAATGACACCCCAAGGTTTATATTTTTTTAAAAAATTCTCCTCTTTTTTGGAAAGTTTAATTGATTTAATTCCAACAATAAAAGATCTGCGATTATTCATTTGTTTCTAAAAGCTTCCAAAAATTAAATTTTTTCTTTTTTTTTGTACTTGATTGCTCAACATATTCTATAATATTTTTTGTATCATCTTCAAGGATAGGTATATTTTTGGAATAAGTATTTATTTTTTGATCAATATTTTGTAAAGATCGATATGAATTTTTTTTATTAGTATCAGAAAAATAATATCTTCCTGTTAAAAATAAAAATAAACAAATAATGAATATAAATATAAAATATTTAATCTCTTTAAGCATTACATTTTTTCTGGAGTAGAAACACCAACAATATTCATTCCAGACTTAACTACATTGGAAATTGATTTAAGAAAAATTAATTTATCATCAGTAATTTTTTTCTGATCATTAATAAATCTTTTTTCAGGATTATCTTTACCCAAGTTCCAGTATGAGTGAAATAATGACGCCAAGTCATATAAGTATGTCGGTATTCTATGGGGTTCAAGTTTATTACTAGCTATATCGATACATTTAGGCCATTCAGATATTTTTTTTAAGATATTTATTTCATCATCAGTATATTGAAAATCGTAGTTGTTAATTTTGATTTCAGAATTTAAATCTTTACCAATATGTCTGAAAACTGAAGCTATTCTTGCATAACAGTATTGAACATAATAAAGAGGATTATCTTTAGATTTCTCGATTACATTGTCAAAATCAAAATCAAGTTCTACATCACTACTTCTATTAAGCATAATGAATCTTGTTGCATCTTTTCCAACTTCATTAATTAAATCATCTACTGTTATATAGTCACCTTTTCTTTTAGACATTTTAAAGGGTTTTTTATCTTTAATAAGTTTCACCAACTGGCTTACTTTACAGATCAATTTCCCTTTTGAATTTGATAAAGCATCCACTGAGGATGATATTCTTTTTATATAACCTGCATGATCTGCTCCTAGAATATTAATTAAAAAATCAAATTTTCTATCTAATTTATTTTTATGGTATGCAACATCGCTGGCAAAATAAGTCCATGAACCATCAGTCTTTTGTAAAGCTCTGTCTTTATCATCACCAAAATCAGTTGATCTAAAAAGCAATTGCTCTCTTTCTTCCCATTTATCATTGTTTTCACCCACAGGTGCTTTGATTTTTCCTTTATAAACAAATTTAGTTTTTTGAAGATAATTAATTACATTTTCAACTTCTTGATTAGTGACTATTTTTTTTTCACTAACAAAGTTGTCATGATTAATACCTAAAATATTCAGATTTTTTTTAATCAATTTAAGTGCCTCTTCAATAGATAGTTCAGTTAGTTTTTCAGCTATTTGATCAAAATTATCAAAATTTATTTTTTTATTTGCATTAACTATGTTCTCAGCAAAAGTAATTAGGTAATCCCCGGGATAGAAATCTTCATTGTCTGATGGGAAAGGTTCCTTGAATAGAATTTCTCTTATTCTAAAATAAACAGATTTTGTAAAATTTATAATTTGATTACCATAGTCGTTGACATAATACTCTTTAGTAACTTTGTGTTTATTAAATAACAAAATATTTGCAATTACATCACCTAATATGGCTCCACGACAATGACCTACGTGTAAAGGTCCAGTTGGATTAGCAGAAACAAATTCAACTAAGTAACTTTTCTTTTTTTCATTACTATTAATTCCAAAATTATCAGAATCTTTAATTATACTTTGGATAAAGTTAGTCCAAAAAATTGGCTTAAATTTAATATTTATAAATCCTGGCTTAACAACTGAAACATCTTCAATTAAATCATCATTCTCTTTTATAGGTTTTGACAATAATTTAGCTAATTCTAATGGTGGTTTTTTATTTAATTTTGATAAAAACATTGCGACATTTGTTGAGATGTCACTATTAAACTTTGCTGGAGGCATCTCAGCTGTAATACCATCTAGTCTTTCAGGTAAAACCAATTTTCCATTTTTAGCCTGATCTAATATAATTTTTTTTATTTTATCTAAATATTGTTCAAAAATGTTCATTTAATATTATTGTAAAGGTTTATAGCATATCGGTCTGTCATTCCTGATATAAAATCTGAAATTGCTCTATACTTATCTAATGAAAGTTGTTCTTTTGAGATAAATTTTTTTGGATTTTGTTTAATCTTATTAAATAATTTTTTAACTATAGATTTACCCTTATTATTCTTAGTTAATACATTTTTATTATTATACATTTTTGTTTTTAAAAAAAATCTAATTTCGTTTTCTGAATTCTTAATACTATCTGAGAAATCAACCATTAAAAAATTAGTTTTTACGATATCCTTTGGAGAGTTTATTTTATTTCTTGCTAGATTCTTTTTTGTATTCTTTATTAAATCCTTAATCATTAGGTCAATTGAGTCTCTTATAATTT
>CABXVQ010000020.1:0-15583 GCA_902515605.1 uncultured Pelagibacteraceae bacterium | reverse complement strand
TTGACTCTGGCCAACCTTTCTTCTCAAAGTGATGGTGTATTGGAGCCATTTTAAAAATTCTTTTACCAGTAAGTTTAAATGAAATTACTTGAACCATCACTGAAACTGCTTCTAAGACAAAAAGACCTCCAGTAATTGCTAAAACAATTTCATGTTTAGTAATTATCCCCACTGCACCTAAAGATCCTCCAAGAGATAATGAGCCGGTGTCACCCATGAAAATTTTGGCAGGTGGAGCATTGAACCACAAAAAACCTAAACAGGAACCTATTATCGCTCCACAAAAAATTGAAATTTCACCTGTTCCTTCAATATAAGGAATATTTAAATAGTCTGAAAATACTATATTACCAGTTACATAACTAATAAAAGCAAAACAAGCTGCGACTAGTATTACTGGCACTGTGGCTAGACCATCCAAACCATCAGTAAGATTAACAGCATTTGATGATCCAATAATTACAAATACTGAAAAAGGAATAAAGAACCATCCAAGGTTTATGATTAAATCTTTAAAAAATGGAAAATATAAATTTGTTACATCTTGATAGTCCACAAATTGTAGATAAAAAATAACTCCTATAATTGCTAATATTATTTGTAAAATAATTTTTAATTTCGATGAGATACCTGAAGAGTTAGTAAATTTAATCTTTTTGTAATCATCATAGGCACCTAATAATCCAAAAGAGATTGCAATATATATACAAAATAAAATATTGATATTAGATAAATCTGCCCAACATAAAACTGATACAAGTAATCCTAATAAAATGATTACTCCCCCCATTGTTGGAGTACCAATTTTTTTTATAATATGATCTTCTGGTCCATCATCACGGATTGGGTTATAAATTTTTTGATTAGAAAAAAGTTTTATAAATGGACCTCCAATTATTAAAACTATTAATAATGATGTAAAAACTGACAAGCCAGTTCGAAATGTTAAATACTTAAAAACATTTAAAAATCCAAATGTATCTACAAAATTTAATAAAAATTGGTAAAGCATTAATTAAGCCCCTTTAAATCTTTCACTATTCTATTGAAACCTGTCGCATTTGAGGCTTTGATCATCAAATAATCATTATTATTTAAGTCATTTCTTATTAAATTAATAATTTGTGATTTATTTTGCAAAATTCTACCTTTTTTAGACTTTGTAAGTTGATTAAATATAGATGTCACCTTGCTTCCTTTAACAAAAACTTTGTCTACCTTAGTTTGATTAATAATAGGTATAATAGATTGATGAAGTTTTTTTGAGTGATTTCCAAGTTCCAACATATCACCGAGCAAAAGGTATTTTTTTGATTTTTTTGAATTAATTTTATCATAATTAAGTATTGCAGATTTTAATGATAATGGATTTGAATTGTAACTTTCATCAATTAAATTAATATTTTTGCCATTAACTTTAATTTTAGAAAAGTCTCCTCTTCCATTAGGTACTTCAAAATTTAAAAAAATATTTTTATTCAATTCAAAGATATTTATATAAATATTAATAACAGCTATTGCAGCTAAAATATTATATACATTATTTTGAAAATCATTTGAAATTAAAAAATATTTTTTTTAATTATTTATCTTGATGTAAATTTCAAAATTATCATTTTTTTTCACACAATTTAATAATTTAACATCAGATGAAGGATTCTTAATACCAAAAGAAATTATTTTAAGATTATTTTTAAAAGCTATTTTTTTATGTAACTTAAAAAAGTTATCATCTGCATTTAAAACAATGAAACCACCAGATTTAGTATTATTTATAATTTCAGATTTGGCTAAAGCAATTTGTTTTATATTTTTGAAATTTTTTGCATGTGCATAGTTTACGTTAGTTATAACGCTAACATCTGGTCGTATGATTTTTGTAAGATAATCAATTTCTCCTTTTTTATCCATTCCAACTTCTAAAACACCAAAATTATCTTTATTGGTTAGATTAAAAAGACTTAGAGGAACTCCATATTTATTGTTATATGATTTGGGAGAGATACTTACTTTTGAAATTTTTTTCAATGTGTTGCCCAATAATTCTTTCAATGTAGTTTTGCCACAACTCCCTGTTATAGCAATTATTTTAGTATCTATGTTTTTTCTAAAAATTTTAGAAATATCTGTCAAAAATTTTAGAGAATCTTTTACTTTAATTTGTTTAGTTTTATTCAAACTATTTTGAAAACGATTTACAATAGCTAACGACGCCTTATTTTTAAATGATTGTTTTACAAATTTATTTCCATCATTTTTTTCACCTTTTATTGCAAAAAAAATATCATCCTTTTTCACTTCGTTTGAATTAATTTTTGCTTGCTTAATGGATAATGATGAAGAAACCTTTTTATTACCTGAAATCTCTTTAATTATATTTAACTTTAAATTATCAGATAAATTTAAGTTTTTAATTTTAATTGCTTTAAGAATAATTTTTTTATCTGAAAAGTAAATTTTTCGCTTACCTATATCCTGAGTTTTTTCGTGCCCCTTACCAGCAACTAATAAAATTTCTCCAGTATTCAAATTTTTTGTTGCTTCAAATATTGCTTTCGCTCTATTAGAAATCTCAATGATTTTTTTTCTCTTAATCCCTTTTTTAATTTCTCTTCTAATTTTATCTGGGTTCTCAAATCTAGGATTATCATCAGTAAGATAAATTTTATCTGAGAAATCAGATGCAATTTTACCCATTTTTGATCTTTTATTTTGATCTCTGTTTCCACCACAACCAAATAATAAACAAAGCTTTTTATCTGGAAATTGTTCTCTGAGGTTTAAAAGGCAAGTTTTTAGGGCCTCTGGAGTGTGTGCATAATCAAGAATTATTTTTGATTTATTTTTAATTTTACCAATATTTTCAAATCTACCCTCTACTGGTTTAATTTTTTCAATAATATCCAAAATCTTTTTTAAATTAATAATTTTTTTAGCAGCGAATATTGCCATTAATATATTCTTTAATTGAATTTTCCCTATCAAGTTAAGATTTATCTCTTTAATGCAGTTGTTATATTTGATCTTAAGTAATTGAATTTCACCCTTAAAACTATGAGACAAAATTCTGAAATCATTTTTTTTATCATTCAATGTAATTATCTTTAATCTTTTTTTTTTTGCAATTTTATTAATTGTTTTAAATTCAGGTATTTCATCATCTGTTATTATATTCCCTTTTTTATTGATAAGATTTCTAAATAGGTAAAGTTTTGCATTAAGATAATCATTTAAATTTTTGTGATAATCTAAATGGTCCTGAGATAAATTTGTAAATATTCCAGAATTAAACTTTAAACCATCAAGCCTATTCTGTTTTAAGCCATGACTTGAAGCCTCCATAATAACATTGTCTATTCTTTGATGTTTTAGTTTTTTTAATATCTCGCCTAATTGAATTGGATCGATTGTAGTATTAGACAAATCTAAATTTAAACTATTGGACTTAACCCCCAAAGTTCCAATTGAGGCAACTCTTTTATTATTAAATTTTAAAATTTGATAATAAAAATCTGCAATAGATGATTTCCCATTTGTTCCTGTAACGGCAATTAAATTTTTTGGTATTCTATCAAAAATTTTAAATGAAACTTCAGACAATAATTTTCTAATATTTTTTGTATGAATAAACAAAATTCCATTTTGAAATTCTTTAACTTTTTTTTCAGTAATAATAATTTTTGAGCCTTTTTTAATCGCAATCGAGATAAAATTGTTTCCGTCAATTTTATTGCCTTTGATAGCAAAAAAAATATTATTTTTTTTTACCTTAGAACTATTAAAGGATATTCCTGAAAAAAAGATATTTCCAAATTTTTTATTAATATTAGGGATATAGTCTTTCAGTAACATTTTTAATTAATTTCACTGTATTTTGTGGCTAAAATAGGCCCAATTTTTTCAACTATTTGACCTGTTGTTTCCACTGTAGTCCATCCAGCAGTATTATATGGAGTACCTTTATATTTTATATTGGACCCATCTCTATAATGATAAACATAATCTTGATTAGTCTTTGGCTCATCTAGCATGACCGCTAAAACAAATTTTGGACTAGATGTGGGAAATATCGAAATAAAAGAATTTATCTTTTTTTTAGAATAACCTCCCGTTGTACTTTTTTGTGCTGTTCCTGTTTTGCCACCAATTTCATATCCATTAACGTTAGCTAAAGAAGCTGTCCCTTCTTTAGTGTTAACAATTTTTCTTAAAATAGGTAAAATTTTTTCTGATACTTCTTGGTTTAAAATTTTTTCTTTTTTTTCTTTTTGAGATTTTTTAATAATAGTAGGACTTATTTGATACCCTCCATTCACAATAATCGAATAGGCTTTTGCTAACTGTAACAAAGTTGTAGTAATTCCATGCCCAAAAGAAGCAGTAGCCAGAGGACATTTGCCCCAATTGAATTTAATTGGTTTTCCAACTTCCTCAATATCAAAGTTTATCTTTTCCAAGATGCCAATTTTGGATAGAAATAATCTGAACTTTTCCTCACCAATTTGCTGACCAATTCTAACTGAACCTATATTTCCTGATCTAACAAGAATTTGTTCTGCAGTCAAATCAGATGGTATTTTATCGTCATACTCTCTAATAGGAAATCCCGCACAAGTTAATAATTTTGGTAAATCATTATATTCTGTTTCAGGTTCAATAATTTTTTCATCCAAAGCTGCAGCTAAAGTGAAGGTTTTGAAAACAGATCCAAATTCATAAACTCCTTTAGTTGCTCTATTAATTAAATTTATATCAGAAATAGTTTCTCTTTTATTTGGATCAAAATCTGGCAAAGACACTAAAGATAAAATTTCACCGTTATTAACATCCATTAAAATTGCAGCACTACCTTTAGTTTTAAAAATCTGATTATATTTTAAAAGCTCACTTCTAATTAAAAATTGTATGTCTTTATCAACTGTTAGTTTTATTGGTTCTTGAAGATTTTTTAGTTCGTTATCTAATGATTTTTCAAGACCTGATATGCCGTTATTATCATTATCAATTTGACCAATAATATGACTAAATAAATTTTTTTCAGGATATATTCTAGTCAACTTTTCTTCAGGCTGGATAGACTTATCGCCTAATTTCATTATTTTTTCGTAATTTTCATCAGAAATCATTTTTTCAAAATAGAAAAATTTTTTATTTATCAAGTTAGACTCAATTTTTTTGTAATCTTTATCGGGAAAAATATACTTTAAATTTATTATTAGTTTTTTTTTATCAATAACTTTTTGTGTACTTATGCCTATATCAACAGAACTTACCGTCTTACTTAAAAATTTTCCGTTTCTATCAAGAATATCTGCCCTATAAAGATTATTCGTTGGATTATTTATATTTTCATTTATTTCATTTATTGATTTTCTAGATCCCAAATGAATTAGATGAATTGAGTAAATAAAGAAAATAATAAAAAAAATAAAAAAAATAAATGATACCCTATTAAAAGATAAATCTAAATTTGACTTACTTTTTTTATACGAAAAATCATTTTCATGATCTTCTAAAATGATTTTGGAATTTCTATTATTCATTACCTAATATTAGATCATTTATTTGGAGCTTTTTTGTGCTTTGGTCTATTATCTTAATTTCATTGATGCCTTTTTTAGCTAATTCATCATCAAAGTATAAATTTTGAAATTCAAGTAATTTTTCTGTTGAACTTAAAAATTCATATTCTAACTTAATATTATCAAAATCCTTTTTTAATGCCCTAATATTCTCCTTTATTGTAAAAATCTCATCATCAGTTCTTTTTGTTGAGTTTTTTACAAGTGCTGTAGATAAGATTAAAAATACTATTAAAAAAATGACTGAAAATTTCTTCATAGCTTGTTTCCAAAATTTTCTATCTCTATTAAATGCTCAAATTTCTCTAAAATATCTGTTTTGAAATTATAAAAATCATCTTTTTTAACAATATATCTAAGTTTTGCTGATCTTGATGGCAAATTTTCTTTTAGTTCTGTTTTAGAGGGAGTCCTAGGTTTTTTTTCCAACATTCGAAATAACGTTTCAGGCTCCTCAATTTTAGGAATATATCTAGATATACTTTTTTTCTCTGACAAACTTTTAAAGAAGTGTTTGACTATTTTATCCTCTAGTGAATGAAAAGTAACAACTGCTAAAATACCATCTTTTTTTAAAACTTTTGCTGCAGCTATTAATCCATAGATTAACTCTGTAATCTCTTTATTAACAAAGATTCTTAATGCTTGAAAAACTTTTGTAGCGCTATGGATCTTAAAATTTTTTTTCTTTTTGGTCTTTTCAATTAACTCTACTAAACTTTTTGTATCAATTTTATTTATCTTTCTTTGTTTAACAACACTACTGGCAATTTTTTTTGCATACTTTTCTTCCCCAAAAAATTTAAATATTTTCTCAAGATCTTTTTCATCTAATTTATTTATTACCTCTTTTGCTGAAAAATCATTCAATCCCATTTGCATATTCAAATCTCCCAAAGAATTAAATGATAAGCCTTTTTTTGGATCTTTAATTTGTGTGGTTGAATATCCTAAATCAAAAATTATTCCCCTCAAATTAATGTTTTTAAGTTTTAAATCATCTAATTGACTAAATTTCTTATTTTTAAAAATAAATCTATCTTGAAACTCTTTTGAAATTTTGTCTGCTTTTTTTTTACTTTCTAGATCTCTGTCTAAAGCAATGACTTGAGTATTTTGATAACTTAAAATTTTTTTTGTGTATCCACCTTGACCAAAGGTACAGTCAATAAATGTGCCACCATACTGAGGGGTAATAATGCTAATTAATTCATTTAGCAAAACCGGATAGTGTTTCACAATATCCGATTGCATGGTGGCTTGCATTTATTTTTTTGAAGACCATTAATTTTTTTGTCTTCTTAAAAATGCTGGAATTTCAAGATCATCATCTTCTTCTTGATCTTCTTCGGATGAACCCAGTAAATCATCTGAATTTTTTGTTTCAATATCTGAATTAAATAAATCTGGCTCATCTATATCAACACCAAATTCTTTTAAATCTCCTGAAACTTCTTCTTTGTCTGATGAGTTTATTGCTTCTTCTGAAAAGGAAACTTCATTATCTTCAGATGTGTTCTCAACAATATTTTCTACTTCTTGATTTTTGAGTAACTCTTCATGATACTGATTGTTAACCTCATCTATAGTTTCATTTTGATTTTCTGTGACAACTTCATTTTCAAGTTTTAAAGCATTAGCACCATGTGTAGCTATATTTGATGCTGTATTAGAAAATGAAAAAGATGCTGTGTGATTGTTTGAGCCAAAATCAGAATAACCTGTGTTTCGATTTTGTATTCTATGTACCATATTAACAACTGACTTAGATTCAGGTTGTTGATTGTCCAATGATGTGGCAACTATTGAAACTCTTATTTTACCTGCAAGAGCTTCATCAGTTATTGCGCCTATAATAACTTCAGCATCAGCTTCAACTTCTGATCTAATTTTATTAACTACTTCATCAACTTCAAAGAGTTTAAGATCTTTTCCACCAGTAATATTAACTAATAAACCTTTTGCTCCTTTAAGCGTATAATCATCTATTAAAGGATTACTAATTGCCATTTCTGTAGCTTGCATAGCTCTACCTTCGCCTTCGGCTTCACCTGTACCCATCATAGCTTTACCCATTGATGCCATTACAGTTTCAACATCAGCGAAATCTAGATTAATTATTCCAGGTCTAACCATTAAGTCAGTCACACTTTGTACTCCATGCATCAAAACATTATTTGAAAGATTAAAAGACTCCTCAAATGTAGTTTGTTCATTTGCTATTTTAAACAAATTTTGATTTGGTATTACTATAATTGTATCTACATGTTTTCTTAATTCCTCGAGACCAATTTGAGCTCTTCTCATTCTTGAAGGCCCTTCGTATAAAAAAGGAAGTGTTACTACACCTACAGTAAGTATATTTAATTCTTTTGCTGCTCTAGCGATAACATGTGCTGCACCAGTTCCAGTTCCACCACCCATTCCTGCAGCAATGAAAACCATATTTGCACCTTGCAAAATGTTTACAATTTCATTTAAAGATTCATCGGCTGCAGCCTGTCCAATATCAAGCTTAGCACCTGCACCTAATCCTTTCGTTAAATTTAAACCAATTTGAATTTTTGATTTTGCTTTACTATGTTTTAAATCTTGAGCATCAGTATTTACAGCTATAAATTCAACTCCCTGCATTCCGTTATCAATCATCTCATTAATTGCGTTTCCTCCTGCGCCTCCAATTCCCATTACTAGAAGTCTTGGTTGCAATTCTTTTATCTCTGGTGCTCTTAAGTTAATTGTCATTTTATTCCCCCTCTTTATTATTTAAATGTTTTTCCCATTTAAGGCTAGCTCGATTTATATTTGCTTTTTTTCTTGCGCTGGCCCTAAATTTTTCAAAAGTTGTTGGTTCCCATATTTGAAACGTTTTACCTTGACCAACAAACAACATGCTATTTTTTATTTTTGCATGTTTTAATAATTTTGCAGTTAGTGAAATTCTTCCTTCGCTATCAAATTGTAAATTTATACTTTCAGATAGTATTGATGTAGCAAAAAAATCTCTTTTTTCTTCAAAGGGATTTAGATTATCTATTGTATTTGAAATTTTTTCTATTCTGTCTTGAGGCCAAACTTCTATAGATTGATTGTTAAATGATGGATAACAAATTACTCCATTGTATCCTAAATTAGATAAATAAGATCTATAGCTTGCAGGCACTGACACCCTTCCTTTTTTGTCTAATTTGTTTTCGTAGGTTGATAAAAACATAAACCATAAATTCCTTTATTCCCAAATTTATGGGAATATTTGGGATATTATGGGTTTTTAATCATAGAGTCAATACTTACAATTTAGGGTTTTATCCATGAATATTAATCAAAAAAAGTGAATCAAAACGTGAACATTGCAATTTTTATTTACAGAAGATTTGCCAGATAAACTATAAGCCGGGTTCTGTCATTTAAACTTATCATTTGTCTAGGCTTAAGATCACTCTTAAGCTCAAGCAACTAACCCTGATGACTAGCCAAGGACGGCTTTTAGTTTTTCAACAGTGTCATCTCTACTTAGTCTTGCTCCCAGTGGGGTTTTCCAGCGTTCATTGTTACCAATAGAACCGGTGTGCTCTTACCACACCTTTTCACCCTTGCCATGTTATGGCGGTTTATTTTCTGTGGCACTATCCCTAGGGTTTCCCCTGCCAGGTATTACCTGGCACTGTGTCCTTGTAGAGCCCGGACTTTCCTCTTTAAACTAATTTAAAGCGACAAGTCATTTATCTGGCAAAGCTAATTTATTATGAAATTTTAAAAATTCAAGTTTAATAATTTAAGAAAGTATGAGATTTTTGCTTATTAAAAAACACTCTTTATCAACTATACCGTTTACTAAGTCTTGTCTAAATCTTCTTTGAAACGCCTTAATTATCAACCGGTCTTTTTTTGAACTTTTTTGACTAATTTTCATATATCCTATTTTATGAAGATTTTTATTAAAACTTTTTTCTTCTTTCTTTGAGGAAAGTCTAATTTTTCTAAATTTCTTTATTTTTTTTAAATCTAAATTATGCCACCAAGCTAATCTATTTTGAGCTAGTTCCCGCCAGGGAAATTTTTCACCTGGATCTTTTTTACGATCTGGCGATATATCTGAATGACCGAGAATATACTTATGATTTATTCTATATTTTTTAATTAGATATATTAAAAGTTTTTTCAGTGAAGTAATTTGTTTTGAAGAAAAACTTTTATATCCATAATCATGACCTGGATTCGTGATCTCGATTCCAATAGAATTTTTATTCAATGACTTAAAATTTTTCCACATTGATTTTCCAGCATGCCAGGCTTCATATAAATCAGGAACTAGATTAAGCACATTGCCATTTTTTTTGACGTAATAATGTGAACTTACTTTTGACTTGGGATCCTGCAATCTTTTGATTGCAGTTGATTCTGCTTTCATTCCTGTGTAATGAATTATTATAAACTTAATTCTATTTTTTGATCTTTTCGGAATACTAAAATTATAGGAGTAGCTAGTGGTCAATTTTATGCCTATTTTTGGATACATTTTAAATAAATAGTTAATTTACATTAATGGTTAATATATTATAACGACACCAATGATCAAAAAAATACTAATAATTATTTTTACAACTTACGCGCTAACTATAAATGTTATTGCTAGTGACGATGGAGAATTGATATTAAAAAAAAATGATCCAGCAGAAATTGAAGATTGTTCCGAAAATTTCAATAGAGCAACTTTTAAATTTAACCAAGCATTAGATGGTGTAATTTTCCAACCTATAGCCTCAGTTTACAGAAAACTACCTTCACCTGCAAAAACAGGTGTAAGCAACTCGCTTGAAAATATTTCTCATCTTGTAACTATTCCAAATAATCTTATTCAAGGAGACTTTAAACAAGCTGGAGTAAATACTGGAAGATTTTTAGTAAACACAACTATTGGAGTTTTAGGACTTTTCGATGTGGCTCAACATTTAGGTTTAACTGGTTTTGAAAAAGAAGATTATGGTCAATCTCTAGCTACAATGGGTGTCGGCCCTGGATGCTATATTGTACTTCCAATTTTAGGACCTAGTACTGCAAGAGATACCGTGGGATCAACTTTAAACTTTTTTGGTGGTGACCCTTGGTACAACGTGACTGTAAGAAATGATACTCAATATTTTAATGATGCAAATTACTATACCTCAAAAGGAGTTTCAGGAGTTGATTTCAGAGCAAAAAACTTTGACTCTATTGAGAATTTAGAAAAAAATTCTTTAGATTTTTACGCTTCAGTCAAAAGTTTGTATTTACAAGATAGACAGCAAAGAATCCTTAATACAAAAAAAATTATTGACACTCAAGATGACAGCGATTGGGAAGAAATCAGCCAATAATTAAAAAAAACTATGAAAATAAAAAAAATTGTTGTCGTAGTTTTTTTATATCTTTTTAATTATAATTATTCATATTCTATAGAGCCTGAGATATTTGTGCAATCTACTGTAAATAGAGCCTCAAAAATATTATCTGAAGACATTTCAAAAGAGAAAAAAATGGATGAATTAAAATCAATAGCTAAAGAAACTGTGGATATAAGAGGTATAGGATTTTATACTCTTGGTTCAGTGAGAAAGACCCTAAGCGACGACCAAAAGAAAAGATATGCAATCTTATTTGAAGAATATTTTCTTAAGAGTTTTTCAAGTAGATTAGCAGAATATACAAACCCTGAAATTGATGTACAATCCAAAGAAATATTAAGTGAGAATTATACGATTGTTAATAGCCTTTTAAAGGGGACAGCAGAAAGACCAGAGGTAAAAATTGATTGGAGAATTTATACAAAAAATCCTGAAAATCCTTTAATTAGAGATTTAATTATTGAAGGTTTGAGTTTAGCAAGAACTCAAAAAGAGGAGTTTTCTTCAATATTAAACTCAAATGACAATAATATAAATGCTCTTTTTAAAACTTTAGAAGAGTTTTCTAAAAATTAAATTAAAATATTTGGTGGGCCCGCCAGGACTCGAACCTGGGACCAATACATTATGAGTGTACTGCTCTAACCAACTGAGCTACAGGCCCTTTTTTTAACATCTTAAAACTTTTATAACTTTTAAAATTAAAATCCAGATATTAATTGTTTTTTAATAAATGGTGGGCCGTGTTGGTTACGCTCCAACTACCCCTGCAATGTCAATGCAGTACTCTACTATTGAGCTAACGGCCCAAAGTTAATAAATTTTAACTTTCTAAGAAACTTTTTAATTGTTTTGATCTACTTGGATGCTTTAGTTTTCTAAGAGCTTTGGCTTCTATTTGTCGAATTCTTTCCCTTGTGACTGAAAACTGCAAACCAACTTCTTCTAGTGTGTGGTCTGTATTCATTCCTACACCAAATCTCATTCTCAAAACTCTTTCTTCTCTTGGGGTTAAAGTAGATAAAATTTTGGTTGTTGCTTCACCTAAATTAGATTTAATTGCCTGTTCTAACGGAGCAAGTGCTTTTGTATCTTCAATAAAATCTCCTAAGCTACTATCTTCTTCATCACCAACTGGCTTTTCAAGAGAAACTGGCTCTTTAGAAATTTTTAATACTTTTCTTACTTTGTCTAATGGCATTCTGAGTTTTTTTGCCAATTCCTCTGGTGTAGCTTCTCTACCAAACTCACTTAAAATCAATCTTTGAGTTCTAACAATTTTATTAATTGTTTCAATCATATGAACTGGAATTCTAATTGTTCTTGCTTGGTCAGCAATTGATCTTGTAATAGCTTGTCGTATCCACCAAGTTGCGTAAGTAGAAAATTTGTAACCTCTTCTATACTCAAATTTATCAACTGCTTTCATTAGTCCAATATTACCCTCTTGAATTAAATCTAAAAACTGCAAACCTCTATTTGTATATTTTTTAGCGATAGAGATTACCAGTCTCAAATTTGCTTCGACCATTTCTTTTTTAGCAATTCTGGACTCCTTTTCTCCTTTTTGTACTCTACTGACCAACTTTTTAAAGTCAGTTACTGACATTCCTATTTTATGACTGAACTCAATTAATCTTTCTCTTATTTCCTTAAATTGATCTTTATTTTTGGAAAAAAATTGTTTCCAAACAGAATTAGTATCTAAAAATTTTTTTAAATTTGGATTAATTTCATTTCCTAGATAAAATTTTATAAATTCATTTCTTGGAATTTTTTGATCTATAGCTAACCTTAAAAGATTTCCCTCTAGTGAAATAATCTTTTTATTTTCAAAATAATGCTTTTGTACTAATTCCTCCAAAACAGATGGAGATAATTGAAGAGATTTAATATTTTCCAATATTTCTTGGACAATTTTCTGGTGACTTTTTTCCTTAGCAGATGAAAAACTTCTTGAAGTTAATACACATTCTAGTTTTTCTTTTTGATATTTTATAAGTTTATTATAATCTTTGGTTAAAAGATTAACTGTTTTTAAAACTTTAGGTTTAATTTCTGTTTCCATGGCAGCAAGTGTAGGATTAAATTCTTCATCAGTTTCTTCTCCTGAGCTATCCTCGCTATCAGTTTCACCAGCATTTTTTTGTTTTGCACTTGGACCTGTTGACTCATCCTCCATATAATTAGTATCAATATCAATAATTTCTCTAACTAAAATTTCGTCTTTTTGTAATTTTTCATTCCAATCTGAAAATTGTTGTGCTGTAATTGGACTTTGTGAAAGCGCAATCAACATTACGTCTTTTCCAGCTTCTATCCTTTTTGCTATAGCAATCTCTCCTTCTCTTGATAGTAATTCAACTCCACCCATCTCTCTAAGATACATTCTGATAGGGTCGTCACTTTTTTCTATTGTTTTACCTTCATCTTTGGATGAACCTTCTTTTTTTCTTAAAACTTTGAAGTCTGATTTTTTTTCTACAAGAGAAATTTTTTCGTCTAAGATATGAATAAAAGCTTGAGCTAAATTTTCATCGGAAAGATTTCTTTTTCCTAGGGATTTACTTAATTCTTCATAGGTAATAAAACCCCTATGAGTTCCTCGACCCATTAATCTGGCAAATGATTTAGTAATTATTCTTTCCACAACAGTTAAATTGAAGAGTCTTATATAATGTCAAATCTATAAAAATCCATTGTTTATTTGTAGAGTTTAGTTGATATTTTGCTTTTTTTTCAACTCTTTTAGCTCGTTAAATGTCGCTTCACTCAGATCTCTAGAAAACTTCGATTCTAATTCTTGAATTCTATATTCTAAATCATAATTATTAAGATCTCTATTAATATCCTCTAATATTTCAATCACTGCATTTTCATTTTTTAATTTATTTTTCAAAATATGTTTTATTGGAGCAAATTTATTTATTTTATCAATTAATTGTGGGTCGATATCTAAATCACTTGTTGAAACTTGTTGATAAGATCTCAACTTCATAATAATTTTTTTAAAAATTTGCTTGTTCACTTCAGTAAATAACTTAACATTTTCAATCAAATGAATATTTTTCTGCATCAAATTTAAATTTGTCATAACAAGATAAATCAATGAAAATTCTTTTAATTCAACCCCAGTCAAAGATTGACTTTCAGTAAAATATTTTTTTGTAGAATCTAATGCTCTAGTCTTTTTAACATAAAAGTTTTTTCTATTTTGGCTAGTATGTGGAGTAAGCTCAGAAATCTTATCTAAAAAATACTCTAAAACATATTTTTTTATGTAATCATCTTTAATGGTACTTGCTATAGCTCTTAATTTCTTCTCAAAAATTGCCAAAGAGGATGGATTATTTTCAGTTTGATTTTTATAATGGCTAAATATGAATTGATGTACTGAAATTTTACTTTGTTCAGTGAAATCAATGAAATAATTCTTACCATTTTTATTCACAAAACTATCTGGGTCCTCTTTGTCTGGTAAAAATAAAAAAGAAATTTGTTTTTCAGGTTTTAAATCTTTTATAGAATTTTCTGCTGCTCTCAAAGCTGCTTTATAACCGCTATCGTCACCATCGAAACAAATAACTATATCATCAAAAAACTGATTTAAAGTTAAGATTTGTTTATCTGTCAAAGAAGTACCAAGATTTGCTACAGCATTTTCAATACCATTTTTGCTTAAGCCAACAACATCCATATAACCTTCAACTAAATAAATGTTGTTTAATTTATTTGATAATTTTCTTGCCAAATCTAAATTATATAAGTTTGAGCCTTTCTTAAAAAACATAGTTTCAGGAGAATTAATATATTTTGCCAAATAATCTAATTGCTCAATAATTCTTCCACCTAACCCGATAGGCTGACCTGAAATATTATTTATTGGAAAAATTAATCTACCTCTAAATCTTTCAATATACACTTTCTTTTTATCATCTAAGTAAAACAAACCACTATCAACTAGTGTTTGTTGGCTAAATTGATCTTTCAATTTATCAAAAAAATTTGGATTTTTTTCTATATAGCCAATTTTAAATTTCTTAACTTCTTCTTTACCTAAAGATCTATTTTTTAAATAATCTCTTGCATTAGAACAAGCATCATTTTTTAACAACTCGTTATGATAATAATCAACGTACTGGCTATATATAGATAAGTATTCCTTCCACTTTTTTTCTCTTTCTTCGTCTTGTTTAGAAAAGATGTAGGGCTGCATACCTGCTAGTTGAGCTAAATGTTTTACTGCTTCACCAAATTTAAGGTTTTGAGTTTTCATTATAAAATCAAAAATATTTCCATGTTCAGATGTTGCAAAACAATGATAAAACTCTTTTTCATCATTAACAGTAAATGAAGGTGTTTTCTCATTTTTAAATGGAGATAAGCCTACATACTCTTTACCTCTTTTTTTTAAAACAACTGATTTTGAAACAACTGTAGAAACTTTTAATCTTGTTTTAATTTCATCAAGATATTCTTTAGGATATTTCATTAACTATTTAATAATTCTTTAATAAGAGGACCAGCTTTAGAAAAGTCAATTTCATCAGGATGCAATTTTTTTAGTTCACCCATTACTTTTCCCATATCTTTTACAGAACTTGCTCCAAGCTTAGC
>CABXVQ010000019.1:0-15723 GCA_902515605.1 uncultured Pelagibacteraceae bacterium | reverse complement strand
AGGGATTGAATAATTTCCATTTTCGAGGGTGTATCCCACCTGATAATGGAGCAATGTTATCTACAACCTCAACTTTTTTCCCAGTTTTTAGAAAATATTCAGTATAATGTCTTCCAACAAAGCCTGCACCACCAAATATTAAAATACTCATATAATTAATCTGTGATTTTTTTCCATTCATCAAAAGCAAGAGAGCTTTTTTTAGGTAAAAATTTATAAATATTATTTGAATTTTTATATAAACCCTCAACAAGTTTTAATGAATTAGTGTACCCAATATACTCATCTTTAAAATCTTTAATCAAATTATGTACATTTCTTTGTTGGTAAACTGTCGGTTCATTATATAAAACTCTGTATTTTTTTGAAGTTACATAAAAAGAAGCCCATATATCATCCATTCTTCCGATATGAGGGAATAAAAAATAATCCTTAATCACCTTTCTGGTTATTAAAGTATTTTGTGAGTTGAATGGAGATATCTTTTTAGAAAAAAAAGGAAATAAATTTTTTTTAAAATTACATTCCGGTTTGAATATCATCCTGCAAACAGCATCAATGTCGGGGTCACCATTCCAAAAATTTGCCTGAATATCAGGCTTAATAAGATATTTCCTACCAGTGATGTATTGTCTATTATTTACAAGCTCCAATGGCATTCCTCTGTGCCATAGATTTGGATGATTTGTATATCCTACAGGGTCAAATATTTTTTTATTGGTCTTTACTTCTTTGCACTTTATTTTTTTATTAACATATATATTTTTAAACCAATTTTTATAAGGAATGTTATCGTCATCAATCAAAGCTATAGTTTCAGCACCTCTGTCAAAAGCCTCCAAAATAGCAAAATTTCTTCTTTGAATACAGTTCCATCCAACTAATTTAGATAATTTTGGCCATTTTTTTTCTTGATAGTTTGTGCTCAAAACTATTGCATTTTTAAGATTAAACTTCTTTGATTTTTTATCTAAAGCAACAATTAATTTACAATTTTGATTTTTAGCAAATAGTTTAAGAGCTTTAGTTGGTCTATTAATTGTAGTTGTTGCAATATAAATCATATATTTCTCAAAAGAACCTTTAAGTAAGAAAAATAGCTTTGTAAAGTAATAGAAGAGTTGCCTTCGACTCTTTTTTTCCATTTAGCAGGTACAGTAACTACATTGAAGCCTTTTTTCATGGGAGTTAACAACATTTCTAAAGCAAATCCATGCCTTAATTCTTTAATTCTATATTTTTGCAAAGCCTTTTTAGGATATAATCTATAAGCAAAAGTAAAATCTAAAATTTCATAGCTAAAAAATATTTTAATAAGTTTTTGAAAGAAAAAATTAGCTAAGAATTTAAAAATACCATAATCTGAAAAACCCCTGTCACTTATCCATCTATCAGCAGAAATAATTGAGTTAGGATATTTTTTACTCATTTTGATCATATTTTTTAATTCATAAGGGTTGGTTTCTAAATCTGATGCCATAATTGCTAAATATTTTTTACTTGCTACTTTTATACCATAATCAATTGCACCCCCTACGAAAGGTTTTTTTTGAGAAAAATACTCTAAGTTTTTGAATCTTTTTTTTAATTTGAAAATTTCTTTTTGAACTTGACTAGAAGTAAGTTTATTTGAATAAATTATTAAATATTCTTTTTTTACTTTAATGTTTTCCAGAATATTTAGTGTCTTTTTTAAAGATTTTATTTCATTTAAAATAGGAATTATTATTGAGACAGAGTATAACTTATCCTTTTTAATCATCTAATATAGATCTGGATTTTTTATCATTTTCTGTGGAAAGGCTTTTAGATGAATAAATTCCTATATATTTATTATAATCTTTGTTGTTATAGTCATGTAATGTAAAAATTTGACCTTTTGCCAAAGGAAATTTGAAATCATTTATGTGATCAAAAGTTTTACCTAACTTTAAATTATCAAATTGGTCGTTAAATTCTGTTATTGCCAAAGGTTCGCCATTAGTCTGATCTAAAGAATAATCTGCTATAAATAAATCATCAAAATAACAAAAAACTCTTGGTAATAATAATTCTTTTTTGGAAAGTTCGGGAATTTTATCTAGGAAAGACTTAGTTGATGTATAAAGATCTAGATCAAATATAATTAAGCCAATTTTTAAGTTATTTTCTAAAATAAATTTATCTATTGTATTGGAAATATTGCCTTCATAAATTTTTATACTTGGATCTTGATTTTCTAAATCTTTTAAATCTTTATTTGTATAATCTCCCTGTTTCCAAAAAAAAGGAAGGTCCTTTTTTTCATTAGTTTGAGGTAACCCGGTTCCAGTATCAAAACCAATTATATTTATTTTGATATCAAGGACTTTTTCTATTTTTTTTTTATACTTTAATATTGATTTAATTCCATTGCCTCCAGCTACACCTAATTCAATGATACTTATTTCTTTATAACCTAACTTAATTGCATTTTTAGAAGTCTCATAAATTAATGACTCGTAATGTGGTCTAAAAGTTAAAAATTTAAGGCTTAGATATTTTGTAAAAGCAACTCGTAAAGGTTTTTCATAGCATAGAATTCTTAGGGCCAATAATTTTAACTTGTATAAAAAATCTCTCATTTTAAATATAACTTGTTTAACTAGTAATGATTATTGAAGCATTTTTTAATATTAACAAGCATGAATATATCATGATTGATTAAATCTTCACAATCTACAAAAATTTTTTTCTTATCAATTATTAAATGTGAAATATGTTCAATATTTTCAATTTTTTTTAAATATTCTAGCTGTTCATCTAAAGATTTGCTCAGATAAAAATTATTTGCTAAATCTAATCTTTCTTTCCATTCAATAATTTGATCATATCTAAATGCTGGGTGTTTCCAATCTACAAAAATGGGAAAACCACTATACATTCTTACATAATCTAGATTGGGTGGTATTAAAATTCTCTCAATAGAATTTGGCTGCTGTTTTATACTATTTGTAAGTTTTAATTTTTCATTAAAATCTAATTTCAAATTTTTTAAATAATGGGATTTTACAATAAAAAAAAATGTAGTCATAATAATAAGAGTATAGGCAAATATATTTAATTTTTTGGTAGTCACATTAATCTTAGATACTAAAAATGATATTATGACAGTTAAAGACAACGGTGCAATAAACACAGAACTTCTCCAAGGAAAAGCTAAAGCTAATGATTTGTTATCTAAAAAATATTGAACCAGACTTAAGGAAATTGAACATAATCCTAAAACAAGAAATAAAATAAAAAATCTTTTATTATTTCGAATTAAAAATAAGGAAATAAAATAAACTAATAAAAAAATGATATCCTTATAAGATAACCATTGATGGATATTTGCATGATGAGAAATTCTTTCATACATTATTATCCTTCCTATCTCTGCCATCTCTTTATCAATAATAATAAAATTCGTTATTATATAGATTGTTATAGGTAAAATTAGACATGAATAAATAAATATGATTTTGAATAGATTAGAATATTTTTTTGACAATAAATATGAAATTAAAATTCCTAAAACTAAAAATCCTGAGTGCAAGACATAGGTTGGATGAAAAGATGCAGCTAAACAAATAAATAAAATACTTAATAAATCCTTACCTTTCAGAAAATAATAGACTCCTACGAAAAAAAATACTCCATAACTTGCTGGTTGATAGCCAGCATCAATAACACTTTGACCAGCTACACCTGAAAAAAAACTATTTTCATGAAAAAAAATTATGAAAAGGGCAAACCAAATTAAATATAGACCTCTTATTTCTAATTTTGGAAAAAGGTTTTTTGATATTAAAAATAAAAATAATGAACAGACCCCTAATAGTAATGCGTGGATCAAGTAAATAATTTTACTTGAAAAAATTTTTATTAGTAAATAATTGAAATAAGCAAATAAAGGCAAATGATGGTCTTGGTTTGCAATCCAATCATTTTGCAGTTTGTTATCATCAAAAAATTTGATTGAATGTATTAAGTGAGCTGCATTACCCTTATAAATATCAAATATTTGGATTGTTAAAACAAATAATAAACTCAATAAAACAAAAAATATTTTATCAATATTTAGATTTATTTTTTTGATCATTAAAGTAATTTATTATCAACTAAATACAAAACTATTTTGTAAACAAATTAGATCCTTGCCAATCTTTAAAAACTTATAATTATTTGCTTTCAATAATTCAACTAAATCATGAGCATCACTAATTTTTATATGTATCCATTCAAAAATTATAATTGGTCTTATTTTAGTGCTTTGAATAAAGTTTTTAACAAGAATATTATCATATCCCTCCGTATCAATGACTAATATACCTAATTGATTAAAATTATACTCCGAAATTAGTTCATTAAAAGTCACACAATCTATCTCTGTTGAAAGAATATGATTTAATTTTACACCATGATTTTTTAAATGAGCTTTTTGAAATGACGATAAGACATTTAACCAGCTTACATTTTGACTGTTATATTTTTTTTTATAATAATCATAATACTTAGGATTTACAGAGTAAATTTTTTTTTTACCTTTAGTAATATCAATTGCTTTATTTATAAACTTTACATTAGTAAAATCTGAATAATTTTTTTGTAATTCAGAAAATGCACTTTTAATAGGCTCCACTAATAGTACTTTGGTATCTTTATTGATAGAGTCTCTAAAAAAATCATCACTTTTGCCATCATTTGCTCCAATTTGGATAGCTTGGTTAATTTTTTTTTCTTTAATAAAGTATTTAATAAAATCAGAACTATTAAGTGCAGAAGACTCAATAAACCTCTCTGTTTTAATCGTATCTTTAGGTAAAATTTTATATCCAATTATTCCCAAAAATTTTTTTAATAATTTATTTTTTTTAACATCGTGACTCATTATCTAATTATATTATTTATTTAAAGTTAAAGCTCTATTTAAAAATTTCATTTCTAGATTACAATCCTTATATCCACGTTTTACAATATTAAGGTATCTTTCAGTAGGAAATTTGAAAGATGTTTTATTCACCATGGTATATGTCATTATCTGTTTTTCATAATAGGAAAAATAAAATTTCTTATATAAAGTTGGATAATCCTCATAAACATCAAGTTTTTTTTCATCACTTTTTGATATTTCAAATAATCCACCAGGTACAATTGAGTTTTTTTTTGGTTCAATGTCTGCTGCTCTATATTTACTTCGAAAAGTTAACCGAAAATTCTTTAAATTAATTTTTTTTAAAAAAACACTATCTTTGCATCTTCGTTTCATTTGAAAATGATGAAGATTACTACCATAAGCAAAATAAAGCATTTATCTATCTACAATTTCAATTTTTTTTTGTTTAGCAAATTCTAAAATTTGTGCACAACAAATATTAATTTTAGATCTATTTTCTGAACGAATAACTATTGATACTCCAAGTTTACCAGCGTGGAAAAATGGATAGCTACCTATTTCTATATCTTTATTTTGATCTTGTACTTTTGTAAGTGAGTTTGCAATTTCACTTTCAACAGTTTTTAAACTAATTGTATGACTTAATATTGGTTCTCCTCCCACTATTCTATTTTTTAAACCACCTAACATTGATTTCAATATTGATGGAACACCAGGAAGACAAAAGACATTATCTACATTAAATCCTGGGGCACCACTTGTTGGGTTCAAAATTAATTCAGCATTTTCTGGCATCATAACCATTTTTTGTCTTCCTTTATTAAATTCACCAGGGTTGTAATATTCTTCCAAAATCTTGAATGCTTCTTTGTGAGTTACGTATTTCAAACCAAAAGCTTTCGAGACTGATTCTGCGGTAATATCATCGTGTGTAGGACCAATGCCTCCAGTAGTAAAAACATAATTATTTGTTTTTCTTAAAACATTTAAAGTTTCAACAATAGTTTTTTCAATATCAGGTATTACTCTCACTTCATTAACCTTTACACCTATTGAGTTTAACCAAGTTGCTAATGTACTTGTGTTAGTGTCCTGTGTTCTTCCAGAAAGAATTTCGTTGCCAATTATTAATATTGCGGCATTAACTTTTGTGCTTTTCATCGTTTAATATATATAGTTTGATTATGAAATTTACCAAGTCTTTAATAAAAGGCAAATTAATCAAAAGATATAAACGTTTTTTTGTAGATGTAAAAATAAATAACAAAATAGTCACTGCTCATTGCCCTAATACAGGTTCAATGAAGGGTTTGCTTGATGAGGGAAATGATGTCTATGTTCTTAAAAATGACGACCCTAAAAGAAAATTAAAATATGGACTTGAAATAATAAAGGCTAAAAAAAAGCTCGTTGGTGTAAACACTCATATGGCTAATAAGATTGTAAGTCATGGCTTATCCCATAATCTAATAAAAGAATTAGAAAATAATGATACAATAAAACCTGAAGTTTTTTTTAATAAAGAAACTAGATTTGACTTTCTTGTTGAAAGAAAAAATCAAAAAAGTTTTGTAGAAGTTAAAAATGTAACACTTTTTAGAGATGAAAAAACTGCTGAATTTCCTGATGCAATAACCTCAAGAGGTTCAAAACATTTAATTACCCTTATTGATGCCATAAAAAAAGGTTATAAAGCTTATTTAATATTCCTTGTTCAAATACAAAATATGGAAAAATTTAAGATAGCGAAAGATATAGATAGCGAATATTATAAAAATTATTTAGTTGCTAAAAAAGCAGGTGTTAATTTTTTAGCTTATAGATGTAAAATAAGTTCTAAAGAAATTTTAATAGAAAAAAAATTAAAAATTAAAAATGATTAATTATACAGAAAAATTTGAAAAAATGAGAATTGCAGGAAAGCTTGCTGCTCAAACTTTAGATATGCTTACAGAAAATATTAAAGAAGGTATTTCAACAGCGTATATAGATAAACTTGGATATGAATTTATTCGTGATAATGGTGGTTACTCAGCTCCATTATTTTATAGAGGTTTTAATAAATCTTTATGTACGTCACTCAATCATGTTGTTTGTCATGGAATTCCATCTGAAGAAAGAATTTTAGAAGAAGGAGATGCAGTAAATGTTGATGTTACAGCAATTATAAATAATCATTATGGAGACACGTCTAGAATGTTCTGTGTTGGTAAAACTCCTGTCAAATTAAATAATTTAATTGATGCAACTTATGAGTCCATGATGAGAGCTATTAAAATTTTAAAACCTGGAATTAAACTTGGAGATATAGGATATGAAATTCAATCTTACATTGAAGATAAAGGATTTTCTGTAGTAAGAGATTTTTGTGGTCATGGAATTAGTACAACATTTCATGAGCCACCTAACATATTGCACTATGGAAATAAAAATACTGGAACAGAACTTAAGCCTGGAATGACATTTACGGTTGAACCTATGATTAATGCAGGAAAATATGATACTAAAATGCTGAATGATGGATGGACTGCAGTAACTAAAGATAAATCTTTATCAGCGCAATTTGAACATACAATAGGTATTACAGAAAATGGTTATGAAATTTTTACAGAATCTGTTAAAGGTTATTCCAAGCCCCCATACTTATAATTAATGATAAAAAGATACTCGCGAAAAGAACTTACCGATATTTGGTCAGAAGAGAATAAATATAAAATTTGGCTGGAAGTTGAAGTAGCTGCAGCACAAGCAATGGAAAAACTAGGTCAAATACCTAGAGGTGTTTCCTCGGTAGTAAGAAAAAAAGCTAGAATAAATGTTAAAAGAATTCATCAAATTGAAAGCCAAGTTAAGCATGATGTTATTGCCTTTTTAACTTCAGTTACAGAAAAAGCTGGTATTAAAGCTAGATACTTACACCAAGGCATGACCTCCTCAGATGTATTAGATACAAGTTTTAATATTCAGTTAGTTCAATCTGGAAAAATAATTCTAAAAGACTTAGATCAAATTTTAAAAGTTCTTAAAAAACAAGCTAGGAAATATAAATTTACTCCTTGTATGGGTAGAAGTCATGGTATTCATGCTGAACCAATAACATTTGGTCTAAAACTAGCTTCTTTTTATGAGGAATTTAAAAGAAATAAAAAACGATTAATTGCTGCTATAGATGAAGTTTCAACATGTGCTATTTCGGGTGCGGTTGGAACTTTTGCAAATATTAATCCAAACGTAGAAAAACATGTTGCAAAAAAACTTGGTTTAAAAGTTGAACCTATTTCAACACAAGTAATTCCAAGAGATAGACATGCCTTCTATTTTTCGGTTTTAGGTATTATTGCTGGTTCAATTGAAAGAGTGTCTATTGAAATAAGACATTTGCAAAGGACAGAGGTTTATGAATTGCAAGAATACTTTTCAAAAAATCAAAAAGGTTCTTCTGCAATGCCTCATAAAAAAAACCCAATATTGAGTGAAAATTTAACAGGTCTTGCAAGAATGGTAAGGAGTGCGGTGACACCTGCCCTCGAAAATATAGCCTTGTGGCATGAGAGAGATATTTCTCATTCAAGTGTTGAAAGAAATATAGGCCCTGATGCGAATGTGACTCTGGATTTTGCATTGGTAAGATTAACCAATATTTTAGATAACATGATAGTTTATCCAAAAAAAATGTTAGAAAATCTTAATATTACAAAAGGATTAATTTTTTCTCAGGAACTAATGCTTGAACTTACAAAAACTGGTTTAAGTAGAGAAAAATCTTATAAAATGGTTCAGAGTTATGCAAAAAAATGTTTTGCTGAAAATTTGGATTTGTTTACTGTAATTCAATCTGATAAATATATAATGAATAATATTTCACCAAAAAAGCTTAAATCTATTTTTAGTTACTCTAAACACTTTAAGAATGTGAATTTAATTTTTAGGAGAGTTTTTAGATAATGAAAAAGGGTAAAAAATTATACGAAGGAAAAGCTAAAATAATTTACGCTACTCAAGATAAAGATTTAGTAATTCAGTACTTTAAAGATGACGCAACGGCATTTAACAATCAAAAGAAAACTACTATTGAGGGTAAAGGGGTTTTAAATAATAGAATTTCTGAACATATTCTCTCAAATTTAGCTCAAATTGGTATCAAAAATCATTTAGTTAAAAGATTAAATATGAGAGAACAGATCATAAAGTTGGTTGAAATAATTCCTATTGAATTCATAGTTAGAAATGTTGCAACTGGTTCTCTTACTAAAAGACTAGGCATCGAAGATGGTACTGTTCTTAAAGAACCCTTAATTGAATACTGTTTAAAAGATGACAAACTTGGTGATCCTTTAATTGCAGAAGAGCATATTTATGCTTTTGAATGGGCTAATAAAAAAGAAATTGAAAAAGTAAAAAAAATGATCCTAAGAATTAATGACTTTATGATTGGTATGTTTAGAGGAATTGGAATCAAGCTGATTGATTTTAAGTTAGAATTTGGAAGATTAAAGGTTAATGGTAAAAATGAAATTATTCTAGCAGATGAAATAAGTCCTGATACTTGTAGATTGTGGGACTCAATCACTGATAAAAAACTTGATAAAGATAGATTTAGAAAAGATCTTGGAGATTTAATACCAGCTTATACTGAAGTAGCAAAAAGACTAGGCATACTTCATGAACAATCAAATGTTTCAGCTGTCAACGTAACTCAACTATCTTCAGTTAAGAAAAAAAATAAATGATAGTTTCAGCAATAATAACTTTAAAAAAAGATGTTTTAGATCCTCAAGGTAAGGTGATTCATCAAACATTAGACGGTATGGGTTTTAAAGATGTAAACGAGGTAAGACAAGGTAAGTATTTTGAAATTGATGTAAATGAAAACGACCCAACCAAAGCTAAAGGTATAGTTGAAGATATGTGCAAAAAACTCTTGGCTAATCTTGTCATTGAAAATTATAAAATTATTGAGACACAATAATTAATGAAATCATCTGTTATTACCTTTCCTGGTTCAAATTGCGATCGAGATATGGATGTAGCTTTAAATAAATTTGGATTTAAGAACAAAATGGTCTGGCATAACGATAATGAACTTCCGAAAAGTGATCTTGTTGTTTTACCAGGAGGTTTTTCTTATGGTGATTATCTCAGATGTGGAAGCATGGCATCAAAATCTAAAATAATGCATTCGGTAATTAATTTTGCTAAATCAGGTGGGCTAGTAATGGGTATTTGTAATGGTTTTCAGATATTAGTTGAAACAGGATTGCTTCCTGGTGTTTTATTAAGAAATAAATATTTAGAATTTATTTGTAAAAATGTTTACGTCAAGGTTGATAATAGACAAAATCCTTATTTTAAAAATCTAGATAAAGATATATTTGAATTTCATATAGCACATAATGAAGGAAACTATTTTTGTACAAAAGACCAACTAGACGAAATTAAAGATAATAATCAAATAGCAATTTATTATTGTGATAAAAATGGTCAAACAGAGGAACAATATAACCCTAATGGTTCAATAAAAAATATTGCAGGTATATTCAATAAAGAAAAAAATGTTTTAGGAATGATGCCACACCCAGAGAGAATGATTGATCAAAGTTTATCAGGTGAAGATGGTTCTTTATTTTTTAAAAATCTAATTAATAATTTAAAATAATGATTGTTAATGAAAAAATTGCCATAGAACATGGCCTTAAATCTGATGAATATAAGAAAATTTGTGATCTATTAAAAAGAACTCCAAATATAACTGAACTTGGAATTTTTTCTGCAATGTGGAACGAACATTGCTCTTATAAATCTTCTAGACTTCATCTAAAAAAATTACCAACAAAAGGTAAAAAAGTCATTCAAGGACCTGGTGAAAATGCTGGTGTTATAGATATTGAAGATGGTGATGCAATAGTATTTAAAATTGAAAGTCACAATCACCCCTCTTTCATAGAACCTTATCAAGGAGCAGCAACTGGGGTAGGTGGAATTATGAGGGATGTCTTTACAATGGGTGCTCGACCAATAGCTAATTTAAATTCAATTCACTTTGGCTCTCCTCAACATAAAAAAACTAAAAATCTTTTAAGAGGTGTTGTTCATGGAATTGGAGGTTATGGTAACTGCATGGGTGTTCCTACAATAGCTGGTCAAACATCTTTTGATAGCTCTTACAATGGTAATATTTTAGTCAATGCAATGACTTTAGGGTTGGTTAAAAAGAATAAAATATTTTATTCAAAAGCAGCAGGACTAAATAAACCAGTGATTTATGTAGGTTCTAAAACTGGAAGAGATGGTATTCATGGTGCTAGTATGGCTTCTGCAAGTTTTGATGAAAAGATTGAAGAAAAAAAACCAACTGTTCAAGTTGGAGACCCTTTTACTGAAAAACTACTTTTAGAAGCATGTTTGGAATTAATGGCTGGTGACTCGATCATTGCTATTCAAGATATGGGTGCAGCAGGCCTGACATCTTCAAGTATTGAAATGGCATCAAAAGGAAATTTAGGAGTTGAAATAAATCTAAATAAAGTTCCTTGTAGAGAAGCAAAGATGACACCTTACGAAATTATGCTTTCTGAAAGTCAAGAAAGAATGTTGATTGTATTAGAGAATGGTAAAGAAGAATTAGCAAAGAAAATATTTGATAAATGGAATTTAGATTTTGCAATAATTGGTAAAACTACTGATTCAAAAAACATTGAATTATTTTTTGACAATAAACAAGTTGCAAATATCCCAGTTAATACATTGGTTGAAAACTCACCTATGTATGATCGAAAATGGAAAAAATCTAAATTGCCGAAAAAAATTAAAATAAAAAAGGATTCTTTAAATGGTCTTAAAGTTAAAGATGTATTAAAAAAAGTTTTATCAAACCCAAATATATGTAGCAAAGAATGGATTTGGCAACAATATGATCATACAGTAATGGGAGATACAATTCAAAAACCTGGCGGGGACTCTGGTGTAGTAAAAGTTCATGGAACAAATAAAGCAATAGCAGCATCAGTAGACTCATCAGCAGTTTACTGTTGGGCGCACCCTTTAACTGGTGGAAAACAAGTAGTAGCAGAAAGTTGGCGAAATTTAATTTCTGTTGGTGCTACGCCAATAGCAATAACTAATTGTTTAAATTTTGGAAGTCCAGAAAATGAGGATAACATGGGTGAATTCGTTGAATGTGTTCAAGGCATTGGAGAGGCGTGTGAATACTTAAATTTTCCTGTCGTTTCAGGAAATGTTTCTTTTTATAATCAAACAAAGGAAATAGGAATCAAGCCAACACCTTCTATAGGTGGAGTTGGACTAATAAAAGATTACAACAAAATGGTTACTATGAATTTTAAAGAAATTAATAATGTAGTTATGGTTATTGGAAAAACTGAAGGACATATCGATCAAAGCCTTTTTGCTAGATCAATTTTAGATGAAAAAAATGGCCCTCCACCAGAAGTTAACCTTTTTAATGAAAAAAATAACGGAGAGTCACTGTTAAATTTAATACAGAGAGGTCATATAAAAAGTGCTCATGACATCTCACTAGGTGGTATAATAACTGCAGTGAGCAAAATGGCTATTAAGGGTAATAAAGGCATTAAATTTAATAAATTTAAAAATTTGATTAACGAAATTGATTACCTTTTTTCAGAGGATCAAGGAAGATATATAATAGAGATAAATCCTAAAGATCTAAAAGAAGTTACAAAAATTTTAGATCAAAATTCAGTTTATCACGAAGAATTAGGCATCATTATTGAAAAAGATATGATAATTAATCAAAAGACAAAAGTTACAATTGACGAATTAAAATCTTATAATAGTAATTGGTTAACTAATTTTATGAGTACATAATGGCAATGGATTTAAAAGAAATAGAGAGACACATCAAAGAAGCTTTACCTGATGCTTCAATAGAAATTCAAGATTTAGCTGGAGATAATAATCATTACTCAGCAACTATAACATCTGCAAAATTTTCTGGTAAAAGTAAAATTGAACAACATAAAATGGTATACGATTCATTAAAAGGTAAAATGGGTAATGAACTGCATGCTTTAGCAATTAAAACAAAGGAACAATAATGGATGATAAAGTTAAGAATTTAATACAAAATCATATTGATAATAATGAAATTTGTTTATTTATGAAAGGTACACCAGATGCTCCTCAATGTGGTTTTTCGATGGCAGTTACAAATATACTAAAAATTTTAGAAGTTAACTTTAAAGCTATTAATGTTTTAGAAGATCAAACATTAAGAGAAGGAATAAAAATCTTTAGTGATTGGCCAACTATACCTCAACTTTATATAAAGAAAGAATTTGTTGGGGGATGCGATATTATCAAAGAAATGTATGAGAGTGGTGAAATTAAAAAAGTTTTCGATGATAAAGGTATAAATTATAAAAAATAATTTTATCTTGAATAATATTCAATTACTAAATTAGGTTCCATAACTATTGGGTAAGGCACTTCTTCAAGTTTTGGTGTTCTAACAAACTTAAACTTTTTATTTTTTTCATCCATTTGAATATATTCAGGAGTTTCTCTTTCTTTGCTAGCTAAGGCTATATCGATGATAGCTAATTGTTTAGATTTATCTCTTATTTCAATTGAGTCCTCCTCCTTGACAGAATAACTAGCAATATTAACTTTTTTGCCATTAACTTTTACATGACCATGATTAATCAATTGTCTTGCCGAAAAAATTGTTGTTGAGAATTTTGCTCTATAGATTACTGCGTCTAGCCTTTTTTCTAATAAACCAATTAAATTTTCACTAGTATCACCTTTAAGCATACTTGCTTTCTTATAAATATTCCTAAATTGTCTTTCATTAATATTACCGTAATAAGCTTTTAATTTTTGCTTAGCTTGCAATTGAATTCCATAATCTGATGGCTTGCCTTGTCTTGATTGACCATGCTGACCAGGTCCATAAGCTCTTGTATTAAATGGACTTTTGGGTCTTCCCCATAGATTGACTTTTAGTCTTCTATCTACTTTATGTTTAGAGTTTAATCTTTTTGTCATTTAATAGAGGGGTTTATAAACTTACTCCTTACTTTGTCAATCAACGTTTTTTACTCAAACTAGCAAATACACTTGATAAAATACGTGTTTCTTTATCAGACAAGTCCATTTTATAAAAAATATTTCTTAAGTTCTCAAGCATTTTTGGTCTCTTTTCTTTGGGATTGAAGAAATTTATTTCATCTAAATTTTTTATACAAAGATTTAACATTGATTGAATTTCTTTTTTACCTGCAGCTTTTACCTTTTTTGACTTTTTAAAAGGAACATTTTTTAATTTGAGAAAGTTAGCCACATATTGAGCAATAATTATCAAACTATGAGACAAGTTAAGAGATTTGAAATCAGGATTAGTTGGTATCTGTAAGGTATAATTGGCATAACTAATCTCTTCATTTGATAAACCAGATGCTTCTGAACCAAATAAAAAACCAATCTTCTTTTTAAAATCTATTTTTTTTAAATCCTCTAAATTAATGTGTTTAATATTTTTATTCCTAAATCTTGCTGATGTAGCAATAACAATGTCAATTTTTCCGAGGGCTTGTTCTAAAGTATCGTACTTTTTACTTTGATTGATAATATTTTTAGCTCCAACAGATGTCGCTAAAATTTTGTCATTAGGAAAAATTGGTTTTGGATTAATTAATATTAATTTCTTAAAATTAAAGTTTTTAATTGCTCTAGCACATGCACCAATATTTTCAGATAATTGAGGTTTGTGTAGAATAAAAGAGATATGATTTTTACTCATTTATTTACTAGCAGGGGCATTATCTTTAAATAGTTTATAATCTAAACTATCAATTAATGCTTTGAATGAAGCATCAATTATGTTTGTAGATACACCAATAGTAAACCAATTTTTTCCTTTAGAGTCTGTGCTTTCAATTGACACTCTAGTAACAGCTTCAGTACCTGTATTTAAAATTCTTACTTTATAATCGACTAATTTTAAATCTTTTAAATATTTTGAATATTTTGCTAACCGATCAACGTTTTGTCTTATAGCATTATCAAGGGCATTTACCGGTCCATTACCCTCTCCTTCACAAACAATTTTTTCTCCATCAACTTCTAATTGGGCTTTCGCAGAAGAAACTATCTCTCCAGACTTATTTTTTTTTACAGAAACATCATATTCATTAATCGATATATATCTTGGAATTTCTCCAATAATTCTTCTTGCTAATAATTCAAATGAAGCGTCGGCTCCATCATAACTATAGCCAATAAATTCTCTATCCTTAACTTCATTTAAAAGTTTTTTAATATTTGGATCATTCTCATTTATTTCTATGTTTATTGTTTTCAATCTAGATATAATATTAGATTTACCCGACTGATCTGAAACAACTATATTTCTCATATTTCCAACTTCTTTAGGATTTATATGTTCATATGTTTTAGGATCTTTTTGAACAGCAGACACATGTAAACCACCTTTATGTGAAAAAGCTGCTGCTCCAACATATGGTAAATGCATATTTGGTTTTCGATTTAAAACTTCATCTAAAAGTCTAGAACAGTTAGTTAAATCTTTAATATTTTCAGATTTAATCCCAATTTCAAATTTTGATGAAAAATCATTTTTTAAAAAAAATGTTGGTATTAAAGACATTAAATTTGCATTTCCACATCTTTCACCTAGACCATTAATAGTTCCTTGCACTTGACGAACGCCTGATAATACTGCAGCTAAGGAATTAGCTACTGCATTGCCAGTATCATTATGAGCATGAATACCCAAATTCTTGCCAGGAATAATCTTTGATACCTCAGTCACTATCTTGGTA
>CABXVQ010000018.1:0-19747 GCA_902515605.1 uncultured Pelagibacteraceae bacterium | reverse complement strand
AATTTATGTCGCAGCACATCCTTTAAAAAAAGTAGAAACAATTGATTATTTTAAAAAAAAACTTAAAAATGATTTTAATGATGTAACGAATTTAGATAAAACAAAAATCTTCAAAATTAGTGACCATATTATTTTTGGTGATACATCTTTAGGTTTAGAGTTATCTATAAAAAACTATAATGTTATAAGATTGTATTGCTCAGAATATATACCAACTTTTGATGTAGATAATGAGATTCCTACTGCAACAAATAAAAATGAATTACTAAATTTTCTGCATAATAAAGAGGTCCCTCAAAATAAAGCACAAATAGAAAAAAATTACTTTTATAGATATGATATGAAGGCCAGCAACAGATTAGAAAAAATACTTAGTGAACTTAATTAAGTCAAAATATTTGATTTGAGGATTATTCTAGTTTATCTATATAGCTTAAATCTTAATTAAATAAATTTGCTTTTGTCAAAACCTAACTCAAAATTTTGGAAAAATAAAAATGTTCTAATTACGGGACATACAGGCTTTAAAGGTGGCTGGCTTAGTGTTCTTTTAAATTACATGGGGAGTAGAATAATTGGTTATGCTTTAAAACCAGCAGGGAAAAATAATTTTTTTAATGCAGTTAATGTTAAAAAAATTTTAAAAAAGGATTTTAGAAGAGATATTAGAGATTTAGATAACTTAAAAAAAGTAATAAAAAATAATAAACCAGAAATAATCTTTCATTTAGCAGCACAGTCCAGTGTTATTGAAAGTTTTAAAAATTCTCATACAACAGTAACAAGTAATGTCCTTGGCACTGCGAATGTATTAGAAGCAATAAAAGATTTTAATTTTGTAAAATCTGTGGTTATTATTACTACAGACAAAGTTTATCAAAATTACAAAGAGAAGAAGTTTTTTGATGAAAATTCTCAATTAGGTGGAGATGACGTCTATAGTGGAAGCAAAGCATGTTGTGAGTTGTTAGCTCACAGCTATAGAAAATCTTTTTTTGAAAATTCAAATTGTTGTATTGCAACAGTTAGGGCTGGAAATTGTTTTGGTGGAGGAGACTGGACACCTGAAAGAATTGTAAAAGATATTTTAGAAAATTTTTACAATAATAAAAAATTAATATTACGGAATCCTAGCGCAACAAGGCCTTGGCAACATGTTTTAGAACCTCTTGTGGGATATTTGTTATTAGCTGAGAAACTCTACTCTAAGAATGGACATTTATATAATCAGGCCTGGAATTTTGGTCCAAGTTTAAAACAGAATATGAAGGTAAGAAAACTAGTCCAAATTTTTAAAAGAAAAATGAATTCAAAATCAAAAGTAATAATAAATAGTAAAAGTAAAAAATTTCATAATAAAAAAATTAAAATATTTGAGTCAAAACATCTAAATATTAATAGTAAAAAAATTATAAATAAATTAAAATGGAAACCAAAATTGTCAATTTTAAATTCTGTGGATTTGACCTATGAATGGTATTCAGCTTTTAAAAAGAAAAAAAATTTATTAAAGTTAACAAATAATCAAATAAGATATTACTTGGATTTATAAAATTCTTAAATTTTTTATATCAATATGGTGATTTTTTTAACAGGAGCTTCAGGTTTTATTGGTAAAAATTTTTTAAAATTAGCTTTGTCTAAAGGACACTACGTTTATGCAATTTCTAGAAAAAAAAACCAAAAAAAACATAAAAATTTAAAATGGTTAAAAGGTGAAATTGATGATGATTGGAGTAAATATTTTGAAAAAACAGATGTTTTAGTTCATTTAGCTGCAATAGGTTTAAAAAGAATACCAAATGATCAGTCTTATAAAGCCTTAGAATTGAATGTAAAAAAATCATATTATATGATTGTAAATGGGATTAAGTCAGGGTGTAAAAATTTTGTTATTGGAAGCACTTCATCAGAATATAAAAATAATGGACTTTGTAATAAAAAAAAATTAAATAGAAATAGTGAGAGAGGCTTTAGTTCTATTTATTCTTTGAGTAAAATAGTTTTTTCTGATTTAATTAGATACCTGTCATCCAAAAAAAAGGGAAAATTTAGAATAATGAGAATTTTTCCAACTTATGGTTCAGGGGAAGTAATAACAAGATTGTATCCTAGATTAAAAAGTTATGCAAAACAGGGTAAAGATTTAAAGATTCTAAATCCTTATGAAATGAGAGATTTTACTGAAGTAGATTATGTATCAAAAGTATTATTAGAAGCTTGTATATTTCATAATAGCAAAGCTTTTGAAATTTTTCATATTTCATCAAATAAGCCAAAAAGGGTTATAGATTTTTCCAAATATTATTGGAAAAAGTTTAAAGCTAAGGGAAAAATTTTATTTAATACTAATTCTAAAAAAATCTGTAGACATATTTCAAATATTAATTCAACGTGGAAACTAAAAAATGAAAAATAAAACAGCTATAATTTTATGTGGTGGTAAGGGTTCAAGGCTTGGATTTCTTGGTAAAAAAATTTCTAAAACTTTGGTTAAAGTTCAAAATAAAGAAATACTTTGGTATATAATAAATTTTTTGAAGTCGTCAGGATTCAATAATTTGATTTTACCATTAGGTTATAAAGGGGATCAGATTAAAAAATTTTTAAAGAAAAATAATAATTTTGGCATAAGTATTCAGGCAGTTAATACAGGAATTAATTCAAATATTGGTTATAGAATTAATAAAATTTCTAAATATCTTAAAGATCCAAATTTTTTACTGCTAAATGGAGATGCAATTTTTGATTTTGATTTAAGACGTATTTATGAAGGTCATTGTAAAAATAAATTTGCAATAACATTCTTATCAGGAGAAGTTACTTACCCATATGGTTCTATAGGCATTAAGAATAATAAAGTGATAGATTTTTCTAGAAATTTAGTTTTTGATAAACTTAGTACAAAAGGCAACAGTAAGTACGTTGCTTACAATTATACTGGAATTTCAATGATTAACACTGAAGTATTAAAAAATTATAAAAAATCATTTAAAAAATCAGATAACTTTGAGCAAGTATTTTATCCAAAAGTAATTAAAAAATTTAAAACAAAATTGATTAAGATAAATGGTTTTTGGCACTCTATTGATAATATAAAAGATCTAAAAGTCGTAGATAAAAAATCAAAAAAAAATAACAAATTTCTTAAACTTAAAAAATTAAAGAGTTCATTAAAAAAAATTAATTTGACTTAAAATGAAGGTATTATTAAATCACTTTATAAATAGTTATTCCGTTGCGAAGAATTTATCAAAAAATCAGGGAATAATAAAATTTTTTGAAATTTTTATTATAAGGTTTTTTTTTGCATTTAATTTCTTAAGAAAAATATTAAATGAAAAATCTATATTAGAATCGAATGTTGAGTCTAACGAATTATTTGAACAAAAAAATATTAAATCAGAAATAGTATTAAAAAATCTTGAAAAAAAAGGTTTTAGTGATGATTTAAAATTAAATGGAAATGAATTAAATAAAATTATAAAAGATATTACTTTAAACAATTCTAAAATCTCTTTTAAAGGTGAAAAAAAAATTTCTAAATTTATTTCTTCAATAAATGAAAAAGATGATATTGATGTTATACAAAAAAAAAGTCAGGAGTTTAATCTTTCTCATGTATCTTTAGAAATTGATCTTAGTAAAACAAATAATATTAAAAAAATTGCGACTTCAGATTTTTTTGTAGACATTGCAAAAAAATATATTGGAAATGATAAGATATCTGTCTCAAGTTTGTGTTATATTTCAAATCCAGTAGAGGCATCTGACTCTGAAAAAAAAGACAATGCTCAGTTTTTTCATTACGATAATGATTTTAAGAAATTTTTTAAAGTTTTTTTATACATAAGTGATGTTGATAAAAATTCTGGACCACATTCTTTCGTTCAATTTAGTCATAAGAAAAAAAATTATAAACATTTATTTTGTAGGAGAATTGATGATCAAGAAATAAAAAGTTTTTATGGAGATCAGAATATAATTTCTTTTGATCGTCCTAAAGGGACTTTAATTTTTGAGGACACATTTGGTCTACATAAAGGAACTGTTCCTAAAAATAATAGCAGAATAGTTTTAATTTTAGTATATGGAAAAAATGATGGGATAGGTCTTTATAATAATTATTTATTTCTGTAATATGTATTTAATTTTAAAATCTATCTCTAAAAACTTATTTTTAAAATTTTTGAATTTACTTACTCCAAACTTAAGTTGTAAATTCAATAATTTAAGACAAAATTTCATGAATAGAAAAATATTTTTTTCTTATGATATAAATTCAAACCTATTTTATGTAACGGAAAAAAACAATAAAATGTATTTTGCTGATAAGATGCGTGGTATAGAAACATATTCTTACGGAATTGAATATAGAGCAAATCAATTAATTGAAACATACAACCTGAACTTAATTAAATTTGAACGAGATGATATCATAATTGATTGTGGAGCAAATTATGGAGATTTATATACTTGGTTGAAGTTAAAAAAAATACCAATTAAATATATATCCTTTGAGCCTTCGCCTTTAGAGTTCAAATGTATTGAATTTAATTGTATAAATCAAATAAATAATAATATTGGACTTTCTAATACATCTGGAATTTCAGAATTTTATTTAAAATCAGACAGTGGAGACTCATCAGTTATTGAACCCTCAGGTGGATTTACAAAAAAAATTCAAATCAAAACAATAACATTGAATGATTATTTTTTTAAAAATCAAATTAGAAAAGTAAAATTGCTTAAACTTGAAGCCGAAGGTTTTGAGCCTGAAATATTACAGGGCTCAAACAAAGTGTTAGATAAAATTGAATATATTGGTGTGGATGGAAGCCCTGAGAGAGGGAAAAAAAATGATAGTACTATTGATTATGCAATTGATTTTTTGACCTCCAAAGGTTTTAAGATAATTGCTTCTAATATAAATCAAAAATTTGCAAAGGCTTTATTTAAAAATTTAAATTTTCATACTGACAAAATTTAATATGAATTGATTTAAAAATTTTATTGTATAAGAATCTATCATATTTATATAAATTAATTGATCTTAAATAAAAATGAATTTTTTAAAAAATCAAAATGTTTTAATTACTGGTGGTACAGGGACCTTTGGTCAAGAAATAGTTACTTTTCTTTTAAAAAAAGCCCATGTAAAAAAACTGATAGTATTTTCTAGAGATGAAAATAAACAATTCGAAATGTCTAAAAAATTTAATTCACACAAAAGAATTAGATTTTTTATTGGAGATGTACGTGATGAAAGTAGATTAATGACTGCTTTGAGAGAAGTCGATTATGTTATTCATGCCGCTGCTATGAAACATGTGCCCGCATCAGAATATAATCCAGGTGAATGTATAAAGACAAATGTTGATGGAACTGAGGCTTTAATTAATGCTTCTATAGAGAGAAAAGTTAAAAAAGTTATTGCATTATCAACAGATAAGGCATGTAATCCAATAAATTTATATGGTGCTACTAAACTTTGTGCTGAAAAACTTTTTGTAAATGCTAATCAGTATTCTAATTTTACAAAATTTTCAATTGTAAGATATGGAAATGTGATTGGTTCTAGAGGTTCTGTAATACCTTATTTTAAAAATTTACTTGATCAAAAAAAAGTTTTACCCCTGACATCTAAAGAAATGACAAGATTTTTTATTCCAATTCAAGATGCTTTGAAATTTGTCCTGTTTAGTTTGGATAGATCAAAAGGTGGAGAAATATTTATACCAAAAATGAATTCTATTAAGATGGTTGATTTGATTAATTTAATTGAACCAAAAGCAAAAATTAAATTAATAGGCATAAGACCTGGAGAAAAGCTACATGAGTCTCTTTTTTCATTTGATGAAGCAAGATCTGTTTATCATGATCATAATTCTTTTATTATTTATAGTGAAAATTTAAATTTTCCAAAAAAATATGGATCAAAATTATTAAAAAAAAATGCTTACACATCATCAGATAAAAATTTTTTAAGTAAAAATAAAATATCAACATATCTTAATAATTATTTTAAAATAAAAAACTAACTAAATGATTGACTGCCCAATTTGTAAAGAAAATAAAAATGTAAATTTTAGGTGCGATTATAAATATGAAATATTAGAGGATAAGAAATATTTTGATCATTTAGATATATATAAATGTAATAATTGTGACTTTAGTTTCGCTCATCCTATGCCAGAAATGTCAAATTTAGATCATTTTTATGAAAACATTTATCGTCAGGTAAACAGACCTCCATATTGGGTGACAGAAAATGATAAAGATTTAGAAAAAAGATACTTAGAAGATAGAAATCTAAATTATTTATTATATTTATCTACATTAATAGATTTAAAGAATGTTAATAATATTTATGATTATGGCGCTGGATATGGTGATCTAGGTCATGCTATTAAAAAAAAATTCCCCAAAGTAAATTTATTTTGTACAGAACATGACAAACAGTGCAAAAATATTTTGGAAAAAAGAGGATACACAAATGACAAACTTGAAAATATTGATAAAAAATATGATTTAATCATTACACTTCATTCATTAGAACACTTAACTGACGTTGATGTTTTTAAAAAATTTAATGAAATATTAAACCCAGGTGGATTAGTTTTTTTTGAGGTACCAAATTGCCCCCAAGAATATTTCTCAGGGCGTCCATATGATGGTCCACATTTATTGTTTTACACAAAAAAAGCTATCCAATCGATTTGTGATAAATTTAATTTCAAAGTTGATAGATTAGATATAAATTCCTACTCATTTAAAGAGGATCACCATTATCAAAAGGAGTCTCAAGATAGGTACTATAGAATAAAATCAGGCAAAACATTTGATACTTTTAAACAATTATTAAAGAAATTTATTCCCAATAATCTTATTAAGCTAAGGCAAATGATCAAAGATGCCAATAATGTCGATGAAATGAATAAACTTGGACTTTTTACAGTTAATAGTGATGATAACTGTTACTTGAGAGGGATATTAAAAAAAAATAATTAAGAAATGAAAGATCAAAATTTTAACAAGAGAGTTTACTATTTTTAGCAATTAGATCTAAATTAGATTATGTATGAAATGCAAAAATTGTAAAAAAGATAGTTTAGAAAAAATTGTAAAAATTGGAAAACAGCCTTTAAGTGGTTTTTTCTATAAATCAAAAAAAAAAAACCTTAAAAAGTATTCATTAGATTTATTCAAATGTTCTATGTGTAGTTTGGTACAATTAAACAATACTGCAAATACTAAAAAGATGTATGGGGAACATTATGGATACAAAACTTCTATAAGCAATATGATGATCCACCATTTTAAAAGTAAAATAAAAATATTTGAGAAGTCAAAAATTTTAAAAAAAGGAGACAAAATTTTAGATATAGGAAGTAATGATGGAACTTTTTTAAAACTTCTTGGAAAAGAATACAGTTTATATGGAATTGATCCTTCAGCAAAAAAATTCAAAAAAAATTATAAGGGTATGACATTAATTACTGACTTTTTTTCAAGAAAAAAAATTATAAAAATTTCAAAAAATAAAAAAATTAAATTTAGTTTGATTTCAAGCTTTGCTATTTTTTATGATGTTAAAGATCCTAATTCTTTTTGTAAAGATATAAATAATTTACTAGATGATAATGGTGTTTGGGTTTGTGAGTTTTCATATTTACCTTTGATGCTTAAAAACTTGACATTTGATCAAATTTGCCACGAACATATTATGTATTACACATTTACAGTATTTGAAAAAATATTAAATAATAATGATTTAAAAGCAACTGATGTCACCGTAAATGAAATTAATGGAGGCAGCTTAGAAGTAGTTATTGCAAAAAAAAATAGTATTAGGCCAGTAAACCTTAAAGCAATTAAAAAATTGAAAGAAGACGAAAAAAAAATTAAGGATAGTTCATTTAGAAATTTTTCAAAAAGAATAAAAAAAATTAAATTTGATTTAACAAGATTTGTAGACAATAATCGTCCTGTTGCTGGTTATGGGGCATCAACAAAAGGAAACATTGTATTAAACTATACGAATTTAGATGAAAAAAAAATTTCTTATATTTGTGATGCTAATCATAAAAAATTTGGAAAATTTACTCCTGGTTCTAATATCAAGATAATCTCAAAAAAGAAAATGAGATCGTTAAGTCCCAAAAATATTATAGTTTTAATTTGGTCTTTTAGATCTGAGGTAATTAAAGAAGAAAAAAACTTTATTAAAAACGGGGGGAACTTGATATTTCATTTACCAAAATTTCATATAATTAATAAAAAAAATTACAAAAAATTTATTAATAAAGATTTTAAGGAACTTTCTTATAAGTATTAATTGATGCAATTATCGATATGTATTCCAACATTCAATAGACTTGATTGTCTAGAAAATTGCTTAAACTCAATCTTAATTTCTTCTAAAAATGTTAAAGATTTTGAGTTTGAAGTTTGTATATCAGATAATAATTCTGAAGAGAGACCTGATGAAATAATTAAAAAATACAAAGATAAGATAAATATAGTTTTTAATAGAAATGAAAAAAATTTAGGCTTTGCATTAAATGCAATCAAAACTGTTAAATTATCAAAAGGTAAATATGCTTGGCTTATTGGTAATGATGATCTTATCCTACCAAATACTCTATCTGAATTAAAAAAAATTTTTGAAGAAAATATCGATACCGATTATTTTTTTATTAATTCATTTTACTTAAATTCAAGTTACTTAGATAATTCCCCAAAGCCTTTTGATACAAATGAAATCATTACAAAAAAGTTGAAGAAACTCTCAAAATTCAAAGAAGATAAAAAGGTTGAATTCTGGGAAATTATTGACCCAAATGTGTCATGGGAATTTCTTATTGGAATTTTTTTAAGTATTTTTAATCGCAAAGCTTGGTTGGAGGGTTTGAAGTATATTAATAAAGAAAATATAGAGGATAAGAGAGTGTGGTCTAACCTTGATAATACTTGTTTAAATGCAATAATCATAGCAACAGTTTTTAAAAATAAAAAAAGTTTTATTTGTTCAAAACCTTTAAGTATAAATTTAATAGGAGAGAGGGAATGGGCAAGTTTATATGATTTTGTGGAAATTGTTAGAATTCCTGAATTATTAGATTACTATAGATCCCAGGGCATGGGTTTTTGGCGATATATTCGTTGCAAGAATTTTGCTTTACGAAACTTTTTTAACTTTTTTTTAAAAATAGTAATTCGAGGGGAAAAAGCTGGACGAAGTTATGTAAATTTTTACAAACATTTTTTAAAAAATTTAATCTATCCCTATGCCTGGCTTTCAATTATTTTTTTTACTGTTAGATTGTTAAATAAATTTTTAAATAAAAGATAATGGATAAAAATATCAAAGGTGTTGAGATTACCCCACTTAAAATAATTTCAGATGACAGAGGATCTGTAATGCATATGTTGAGAAGAGATAGTAAAATTTTTAAAGAGTTTGGTGAAATTTATTTTTCAACCATTTTTAATAATAAAATTAAAGCTTGGCATTTACATAAAGAAGCTACTTTAAATTATGCATGTGTATTTGGATCAGTAAAACTTGCCCTATTTGATGACAGGGAAAACAGCGAAACAAAAGGAGTTTATCAAGAGTTGTTTCTATCATTGGATAATTACTCATTGATAACTATTCCTCCAAATATTTGGAATGGATTTAAAGGGCTGAACAAAGATTATTCAATAATAGCTAATTGTTTAAATTTACCTCATAATGAAAAAGAGATGGTAAGAATGGAGCCAATTGATAAATATTTTGATTATGAGTGGTAGTAGATATAATCAATTTCTATAATAAAATTATAATATTTTTAGGATAAAAAATAACATTAATGAAAGTTGTAATATTAGCTGGAGGTTTGGGATCAAGGATTTCGGAGTACACAAAAAGTATTCCAAAACCCATGATTGAAGTAAATAAAATACCTATAATCGTTCACATAATGAATCATTTTTCAAGATATCATTTTAAAGATTTCTATATAGCAACAGGTTACAAAGGTAATATTATTAAAAACTATTTTAAAAAGAACAATTTTAAAAATTGGAATGTAAATATAATTTCAACTGGTCAAAACGTTATGACTGGCGGTAGGCTTAAAAGGATAAAGAAAAAATTAGGAAATTCAGAAAATTTTTTTCTTACTTATGGAGATGGGATTTCAAATGTTAACTTAAATAAATTATTAAATTTTCATCTAAAACATAAAAAAATTGCCACAATATCTGCTGTAAGACCTCCAGCAAGGTTTGGTTTCATTAAATTAAATAAAAATAAAGTAAATTATTTTAAAGAAAAATCAAATTTAGATGAAGGTTGGATTAATGGAGGCTTCATGGTTTTAAATAAAAGAATTTTTAAGCTTTTAAAAGGTGATCATACTTATCTTGAACGAGATCCTATGGAGAAATTATCAAACAGAGGACAATTATATGCGTTTAAACATGAGGGATTTTGGAAATGTATGGACACATTGAGAGATAAAGAAATTTTAGAAAAAAATATTAAACAAAAAAAGCATTTGTAAATTTATTAAAAATTAAATGTTAAATGATCTAAAGAAAATTGTTCTTATCTTAAAAAAAATTTTTAAAAAAGAAATTAAAATTAATTATGGAATACCAAAAGATTTACAATTAGTTGTATATAATTCTTATTCAATGAATCAATTGAAATTTGCAATTGAAGACAAAAAATTCATAGTGATTGATCTAAGATTAGTTCAATTAAAAAATATTTATATTTCTCTGAATTTGATTCTAAGGATTTTTTTAAATCTATTTAGATTTAAATTGAGCACAAATTATTTTTATTCAATTTTGACAATTATTAATCCACCAGTGGTATTGACCACATGTGATAACCATAAGGATTTTTTTGAAATATCAAGGTTATTAGAAAAAAAAATTAAATTTATTGCTATTCAAAATGCCAATAGAACAGATTATGAAAGAAATGACCATGATTATAAAAAAAAAATTAGTTTGGAAAATCTCAACAAAGATTTTTTTATTCCAAATTTTTTTTGTTTTGGACAAAATGAAATAGACAATTGTAATTTTTATAATATTAATGTTTCAAAGTTTAAAAAAATTGGTTCAATTAATACTTCAAATTTTTTTTATTACTTAAAAAAGCATCAAAAGGAATTAAAAAAAGAAAAATTTGATATTTGTTTAATTTCTGAACCAGCTTTGGGAGATAATCAAAGATATTTAGAAAATAATGTTGAGGAAGGTTTTGGTTTAATAGCTAACTATACTGTAAAATTTGCCAGAAAATCCAATTCTAAATTCGTTTTTGCTAGTAAACGTTTTAAAAACTCAAAGTTTTATCCTAAAGACCTTTTCACTGAAGAGATGAATTTTTATAAAAAATATTTAAACAATAGTGATTTCAATTATTTGATGGAAAATTTAAATCCAAAAGAAAATTCCTTTTCCTCATATTTTGCAATTTTTCAAAGTAAAGTTGCTATTGCAACTCAATCAACTTTATTACGAGACAAAATTGGGGTTGGAGAAAAAATTCTTTCTTGCAATTTAACTAAGTTTAAATTACATGACTTTCCAATAAATGGTATTTGCAAAATTAATGACTGTAGTTATGAGCAGTTTGAGGAAAGACTTTCTAAAATAATGAATATTTCAACAAAAGAATATTTTGAAAAAATAGATAAAAACAAAAACTATGTAATGGAATTCAAAAATCAATTTGGAGCATTAGAGGAAATTAAAAAGGAATTAATTTAAAGATTTAAAATTTATATTGACTATGAAAAATATACTAATTTTAGGGAGTTATGGTGAATTAGGTTTTTTTGTAACTAATGAAATGTATAAGAGAGGTTATAATTTAATATTTTCCTATAAAAGTAAGAAAAAAAACAAGTCTATTAAAAAAGACAATATAAAAAAAAATTTATTATACGGTTTTAAATGTGATTTTACAAATGAGAACAATATTAAAAAATTAATAGATTTTTCCTATAAAAAATTAAAAAATATAGATTATATAATTAACTGCACGGGTATCTTTTATTATGATAATTTGAAGAGAACGAATTATAACGATTTATCTCAAATGTTTAAAATAAATTGCTTTTCAACTATTTTGATAAATAAATATGTTTTGGAAAAAAAAAGCAAAAATAAGAAAATTAAAATTATTACATGTGGGTCTTCTTCTGCCACTATGGGATCAGCAGGAACAGTTGCTTACTGCGCTTCAAAGCATGCACTTCTAGGAACAATACGATCTTTAAATCAAACTTATACTAGAAACAAAGTATTTAATTATTGTTTAAATTTTGGAACACTTGATAATAAAAAAGGGAAGTTAATAAAAAATATTAAAAATCAAAAAGTTATTAATCAGCAAGATATCCTAAAAAGTATTTTATATGTTATGGATATAGGTTCAATTGGGGTTCCTGAAGATTTATATTTAAAAAGGTTTAATTAGAAATGGCTAAAAAAAAAGCAATTATAATTGGTGGAAGTAAAGGTCTTGGAGCAGAAATTTCAAAAGAGATCAAAAAGTTAGGAATAAAAACTGTATCTTGCTCTCGTAAAGAAATTGATACCTCTGATTTAAATTCAGTTAATAATTTTGCTAATAAACATAAATCTACTGATATACTTGTTTTAAATTCTGGTGGACCACCACCTTTAAGTTTTGATCAAATATCTATTAATGATTGGCAAAAATATTTTAATCAACTTTTCTTAAGTTATTTTATTTTATTACAAAAAATAAAAATTAATAAAGATGGCTATGTCTTTTATATCTCTTCAGCGATAATAAAAGAACCTGGTGATGGTATAATTATTTCATCTTCCTTAAGACCAGCTATGAGTAGTTTATTAAAATCTATTTCATCAAAGTACTCAAAAAAAAATATTTCAACAATAAATATTGCACCTGGTCCATTCAAGACTGGCAGGATTAAAGAGCTTGTAAAAAATATAAAAAAAATGGAAAAGGGTCTACCATCAGGAAAAATTGGTGATCCAAAAGAAATTGGCCTTTTTGTTAAATTTATAATTGAAAATCAAATTAAATATATTTCAGGATCTACAGTTTATTTTGATGGAAATTTAAATAAAAGTTATTTATAAGTACTTTGTCACGACACCAAAAATTTACTGTAGATTAATCAAATTAAATGACCTTATTTGTTGCAGAAATAGGACTTAATCATCTGGGTGATGAAAAATTGGCTTTTAAAATGGTAAAAGATATTTCTAAAACAGGTATTAAAGCAATATCAATGCAAATTTTACATCACCAAGATTACGATAACAAAGAACCTTGGAGGAAAAAACTTGACATTAAGGTTTATAAAAAAATTATAAGTTTTCTTAAAAAAAAAAAAATCCAGTTTGGGTTGGGAATTCATGATGAAAATGCATTATTTGAATTTAAAAATTTAAAGATTGATTTTTGGAAAATTATTAGTTTTAGATTTTATAATGATAGATTAATTAAAGGTGCTCTTAAAACTTTAAAACCTGTGTTCATTTCAACAGGTATTTCATCTTTAAATGATATTAGACTATGTGCAAAAAAACATCCAAAAGCAAATTTTTTACACACCACACTTTCTAAAAATATTAGTCCCAATTTGAAGGCAATTGATGTCATGCGAAAAATAAAAAAAAAGATTGGCTACAGTTTACACTCAGAAGTAAATGAATTAATTATTGCAGCCCTGGCAAAAAAAGCAGATCCTATTTTTTTTTATGTTAAAAACAATGATAAAAAATTTTACCCTGATGGTAATCATGCTATAAATATTAATTATTTAGGAAAAAAGCTTGAACTGTGGGAGTATATATCATACTCAATTGGCTCAGGAGTAAAAAAAAGATTAAAAGTACCTAGCTGGGTTGTTACAGTGGTAAAATAAAATAGTAAATTATGAAAAATATTAAAAACTATTTTGAATTAAGCTCCGAAAATATTAATAAGCTTTCAAACCACGAAGAAGAAATTTTAAAAGTGTGTGAAGCCATTTTAGAATGTAAAAAAAATAAAAATAAGATTTTAGTCGGTGGTAACGGTGGTTCATGTTCTGATGCGGAACATTTTGTAGGTGAATTACAATGTACTTATAAAGCGCATAATAGAGCACCAATTTCTGCCATTTCTTTAGCGAGTTTACCAGCTGCTGTAACAGCCTGGTCAAATGATTTTGGATTTTTGACATATTTTAAGCGTCAAGTTCAAGCTCATGGAAATAAAGGTGATATTTTATTTTTGATTTCTACAGGGGGAGGAAATGAACAAAATGGTGCATCCATGTCTTTAGTTGAAGCAGCAAGAGAGGCTAGAAAAAAAGATATGAAGATAATTTCGTTAATTGGAAAATCAGGAGGTATTTTGAAAGATATATCTGATATTGTAATTTTAGTTGAAAATAATGTAACTTCATTTATTCAAGAGGCTCATATTTCGATATTACATTGCATTTGCGAAGTAATTGACGATCAACTGTTAGAAAAATGATATTAACTAAAACTCCTTATAGAATAGCACTATCTGGAGGGGGAACAGATTTAGATTTTTATTACAAAAAAAAAAGTGGTTGTCTTTATACTTTAGCCATTGATCAATATGTTTACGTACATTTATCCTTGAGAGTACTGGATGATAATTATTTTATTCAGACTTCTGATGCTTATTTTGTAAAAAATTTAAAAGATATTCGACATAATTTAATAAGAGAAACTTTAAAATATTACAATATAAAGGAAAAAGTACATGTAGGAACTTACTCAACGGTTCCAACTCAAACAGGACTTGGTTCATCCAGCGCAGCTGTAATAGGATTAATTAATTGTATAAAAAAATTTAAAAATCTGAAAATTTCAGAAAAACAAATTATAAAAGATGCCTATAAAATTGAGCGGGAAATTTGTGGTAATCAGGGAGGATGGCAAGATCAAACAATAAGTCAGATTGGAGGATTGGTTAAGCTAAATATAAGTAAAGAAGCAAAGATTTCATATAAAAAATTAAAAGTTACAAATAAAATGAAATCTTTGGTTAGAAATCATTTATTATTAATTTACACAAAACAAAAAAGAGACTCAGCAAAAGTAATTTCAAGTCAAAAAAAAAATAAGAATATCATTTCAATTTATGACTCAATTAAATCCTTAAATACTGATTTAATTAATGCCTTAAAAAAAAAACAAGTCAAAAAACTTGCAGATATATTTAATGTTCATTGGGGATTAAAAAAAAAAATATCTAACATTATTTCAAATAATAATATAAATTCATTCTATAAAAAATTGATCTTAAAACATAATTGTGAGGGAGGTAAGCTCATAGGTGCAGGCGGTGGGGGGTTTTTTTTAATGGTTGTAAAAAATAAAAGAAAATTTTTAGATAGTTTAAGTAATAGTAAAATTTCATATTTAGAACTAAATATAGATTTTAAAGGATCAAGGGTAATAGACACTACAATGAGTAACTTTAAAAAATGAAAATTAAAAAAGAAATAAAACTTTTTGCTGATGGTTTAAATATAAATGAATTTGAGGATGATTTTGGAATTGAAATAGATGGATATACTTTTAATCCATCTATTTTCAAAAAAAATGGTGCTAAAGATTATTTGGAATATTCAAAAAAAATTATTGAACAATGTAAATCTAAACCAGTTTCTCTTGAGGTCTTTGCTGATCAAGAAAAAGAAATGATAGATCAGGCCATAATACTAGATAGTCTTGGATCTAATGTGTATGTTAAAATACCAATTACTTTTACCAATAAAGAATACACAATAGGAGTTATTAGTAAACTTGTAGAAAAAAATATTAAACTAAATATTACAGCGATATTTACTTTGGATCAAATAAACAAGATTCTGCCAATAGTTAATTCAACATCATCTATACTATCAGTTTTTGCAGGTCGAATTTTTGATTGCGGTATTGATGCAAATAAATTGATGAGCGAAATAAGCGTCAAAGTAAAAGAAACCAATTGTGAACTTTTATGGGCAAGTCCAAGAATGCCATATGATTATATTAATGCGATTAAAACTGGATCCGATATTATTACAATGCAAGGCTCTCAAATAAAAAAATTAAAACTTTTTGGAAAAAGTGCAGAAGAGTATTCTTTAGAAACTGTTAAACAATTTTATGATGATGCAAAATCATCTGGATATAAAATATAATATTAATAAAAAATGCAATTTTCTGTGAACAACCAAAGCCTGAGAAATTTCTTAATAAAGTTACAAAAAAAATTAGATAAAATTTGTTTAAATTATTTAAAAAAAAAATTAATAATTAAATCAAAAAAGAAAAATAGATATGATGCTGTTACTGATCTAGATATTAAAATAGAAAAATTACTGAGAAAAGAAATAAAAAAAAATTATCCAAAACATAATATTAACGGAGAAGAATTAAAAAATGTAGATAGAGACTCAAAATTTACGTGGTTTATAGATCCTATTGATGGAACTAAAGCTTTAATATTAGGACTGCCAACATGGAGCAATATGATAAGTTTTTTTCAAGAAAAAAAGTCTATTTGTAGTTTAATTAATTTTCCTGTTTTGAAAAAATTCTACATTGCTATTCGTGAAAAGACTTTTTTGTTTGAAAATAATAAATTTAGCATAATTAAATCAAGTAAAATTAATAATTTAAAAAAAGCAAAGATAGTCACAAATTCAATTCATACTTTAAAAAATAAAAGATTGATGAATTTTTTTCAAAATTTTCCTGGTCTTTTTAAGATAACTGGAGGCGATTCATATAATTTTTGCCTCATTGCGGAGGGAAAAGTAGATATACTTATTGAAGATAAATTAAAGATTGTTGATATTATGCCAATCATTTCGATCATTGAAAATTCTGGTGGCGTAATAACAGATTGGAAAGGTAATAAAAATTTTTATTCAGGCAGAATTGTAGCTGTTAGCAATAAGAAGCTACACCAACAAGTAATAAAAAAATTAAAAAACTTATGAGTAAAAATTTTATAGCTTTAATAACTGCAAGGGAAGGCTCCCAAGGTATAAAAAATAAAAATTTAAAAAAGATTAATGGCCACCCATTAATAGCTTACTCTATTTTTGCAGCAAAAAAATCAAAGAATATTAAGAAAGTTTATGTGACAACTGACGGAAACAATATTGCAAAAATTTCAAAAAAATATGGTGCAGATGTTATCATGAGGCCAAAAAATTTAGCTGGTGGAAGAGTAATGCCTGATCATGCCCTTGTTCATGCGGTAGATTATTTAGAAAAAAAAAAAGAAATTTCATTTGAAAATATTGTTTTTCTTCAACCAACATCTATTTTAAGAAAAAAAAATGATATTGATAATGCAATAAAAACTTTTAAAAAAGAAAAAGCTGACTCATTATTCACAAGTTCTGATATGCATATTTTTTTGTGGCAAAAAAAAAATAAAAATTTGGCACCAATAAATTATAATTATAAGAAGAGAAAAAGAAGACAAGAACAACCTTTAGAATATATTGAAAATGGGTCTTTTTATATTACAAACAAGAAAATATTGATGAAAAACAATAATAGGCTGGGTGGAAAAGTTTCGAGTTATATAATGGGTAATCTTTCTTTATTTGAAATTGATACACATGAAGATTTTAAAACTGTTTCATTAATCTTTTCTTCCGGTATAGCAAAAAAAGCAAAAATTGTAATTCCAGAGAAAATTTAATTACACAAGTGTACAATATTAACTTTTTAATTTATAAGAGAATCTCAAATGTCTGAATTTTTAAATAAAATTGTTGTCGTTAGTGGAGGACACCAAGGGAATGGTTTATCAATTGTTGAAAATTTTTTGAAAAAAGGATCTAAAGTTTACAGTATTGATAAAAAATTTAAAAAAAATAGAAAAAATAGAAACCTTGTTGAAATAAAAGCTGAAATTAATAACTTTAGATTATTAAAAAAAATTATTCAAAAAATTGGTAAAAAAGAAAAAAAAATTGATATTTTAGTAAATAATGCAGGTATCTCAGAAAAATTTTCAAATAAAAATTTGTTAAATTATTGGAATAGAACAATATCTATTAATCTTACAGCACCATATTTTTTAAGTTATATTTGCTTGCCATTTCTTAAAAAGGCAAAAAATTCGACAATAGTTAATATCACAAGTCTCAACGGAAAAATTGCCATGTCTAATAACCCAGCTTACAATGCATCAAAAGGAGGTTTGTCCGCATTAAACGCTTGTTTAGCAATGGATTTTTCTGAACACAAAATAAGGGTAAATGCGGTGAGCCCCGGATACATAAAAACTGGCATGACTAATAAATCATATAATAATAAAAAGGCTTTTAAAAAAAGATTGGATAGAATGATGATCAAAAACTATGGTACACCCCAAGATATTGCAAATGCTGTTTTATATTTATCATCCAATAAATCAAAATATATTAATGCTACTGAAATAGTTGTAGATGGTGGCTTGTTAAAGAAAGGTATATAATGGAAATAAATATAAAAACCAAAAATAGAACTATAAATAACACTTCACCAACATATATAATTGCTGAGATAGGAATTAATCATAATGGGCGATACGATTTAGCAGAAAAATTGATCATCGAGTCTGCCAAAGCTGGTGTTGATGCTGTAAAATTTCAAAAAAGAGATGCAAAGTCAATAATGATTGAAAAAAATATCAACTCAAATCCCAAAGGATATTTAAGTAAGAATGAAAATGATATTTCAATTGATCAGCCAGAGTATGGGAGTTGGTCCTACCCAGATACAAGATTAGAACTTTCTGAAGAAGACTATATTAAATTAAAAGATGTTGCTGAAAATTTAAATGTTGATTTTTTTGCCAGTCCTTGGGACCAAAAAAGCTTAGAGTTTTTGATTAAAATAGGAATTTCAATAGTTAAAATTCCAAGTGTTGAAATAACAAATTATGATTATTTAGAAAAATTCTCAAAAATTGATATACCTATAATACTCAGTACTGGGACTGCAAATGAAGAAGAAGTTGATAAAGCACTTAATCTTCTGTCAAAAAATAATAATAAGATTATTCTTTTGCAGTGTACATCAGCATACCCGAGTAAGTTTGAAGAAATAGATTTAAATGTAATTCAATCTTACAAAGAAAAATATAAGTGTCTAGTTGGTTTTTCAGGACATGAGCCTGGCATAAATGTGGCAGTTGGAGCAGTAGCCCTTGGTGCCAAGGTAGTTGAAAAGCATGTTACATTAAATAAAAATATGAATGGAACAGATCATTTAGCTTCAATTGACATGATAGAATTAAAAGAAATGATTGATGGTATAAGACAAATTGAAAAAGCTTTAGGTTCAAAAAAAAAGAAAAAATATAAAAGTGAAGAAGTTTTAGTTTCAATTTTAGGAAAATCTTTAGCAACAAAATATTCTTTAAAAGCTGGCTCAGTTTTAAAAAAGGAAGACCTTATCACCAAAGGACCTCCATCAGGCATAAGTTCACAAGACTTTTACAATGTGATAGGTAAAAAGCTACTAAAAGATAAGAACGGGGATGAAATATTGTTTCCTGATGAATTGGAGTAAGTAGTCTTGAACAAAAAATTAAACTTACCTGCTTGTTTAATTATGGCGGGAGGTAGAGGTTTAAGGTTAGGTTCAATTACTAAAAGTACACCAAAACCTTTAATTAAAATCAATAACAAACCATATTTAGAGTATTTATTAAAATTTT
>CABXVQ010000017.1:0-20844 GCA_902515605.1 uncultured Pelagibacteraceae bacterium | reverse complement strand
ATTTATAGAATCATGTTCAGGAGCAACTATAAAATCGAAATTATTGAAATTTACTTTTGGATCTTGAATATGAATACTAAATACTTTTTTTTTGGAACTATTTTTAAGATGAATTGAGGGAATTACACTTTTGCGTCCACAAGAAATAATCACATCAAAATCAGACTGATTAACTTTTTTGTAAACTATTTGTGAAATTGGAGTGAATTTTGGAGGAATCATTTTCCAAAAATTATTTGGTTCAACTGTGTGGTGTGTAAAATCTATATCTAAAGCTTTTGCTAAACCCTCTACTTGGCTGATCATGCCGTGCATGCCTTGAGTTAATAATATACCTTTTAATTTGTTCATTAATTACTATATAGCTTTCATATGAGTCAAAATCCAACTAAACACACAAAAGTGTTAATAATTGGATCCGGTCCAGCTGGTTACACAGCAGCAGTTTATGCAGCTCGTGCAATGTTAAACCCAATTTTGGTTTATGGATCTGAACCTGGAGGTCAATTAACAACAACTACTGATGTTGAAAATTATCCTGGGTTTGCTGATGTTATTCAGGGACCTTGGTTAATGGATCAAATGAAAGAGCAAGCAAAAGCAGTTGGTACTGAGATGATAGAGGATCATATTGGATCAGTAAATTTAAAATCGGCTCCATTTGAAGCAATTGGTGATAGTGGTCAAAAATTTACTGCAGATAGTATTATTATTTCAACTGGTGCTCAAGCAAGATGGTTAAACATAAAATCAGAGCAAGAATTTAGAGGTTTTGGAGTGTCCGCATGTGCTACATGTGATGGATTTTTTTTTAAAGAAAAAGAAGTAGCAGTTGTTGGTGGTGGTAATGCTGCTGTAGAGGAAGCAATGTTTCTTACGAAGTTTGCTTCGAAAGTCAAATTAATTCATAGACGTGATAGTCTGAGAGCAGAAAAAATGCTTCAAAAAAAATTAATGGAAAACAAAAAAATTGAAATTATTTGGGATACTGTAATTGAAGACGTGATAGGTGATAAAGAACCTAAAAATGTCAAAGGTATTAAAGTAAAAAATGTAAAAACAAATAAAATTGAAGAAATAAAAGTTGATGGTTTATTTGTTGCAATTGGTCATGATCCAGCAACTTCATTATTTAAAGATCAATTGAAAATGGATAATGAAGGATATTTGATTACCAAACCAGACTCTACTGAAACTAATATTCCTGGAGTTTATGCTGCAGGAGATGTGAAGGACAAAACATTTAGACAAGCTGTAACCGCTGCAGGTATGGGATGTATGGCTGCACTTGAGGCTGAAAAGCATCTTTCACATAAATAAAGTGAAAAATAATTTACATGTTTTTTTAGGAGCAACTGTAGCTGATGCTGCAGCTAGACCATTACATTGGGTTTATAATCAGAAAAAACTACTAACTTATATTAAGGGAAAACAAGACTTTACATTCTTAAAAAATAATAAAAGTCCTTTTTACAACATTAAAACTGGCAAAGTTTCTGGTTATAATGAAGTTGGTCAAGTGATGTTCAAAACTTTAGTTGAAGGTCATCGAGATATAGAAGAAAGATTTAAAAAAAATATTTCAAAAAATTTTGGTCCAGGAAGTATTTACTGGAAAAATTTAAATTTAAGAGCAAAATATAGAAAAGTTAAAGACTGGCGAGGAATAATAAAAGGACCTTGGATCCATCAGAATATCATTGAAACTGTAAGAAATATTAAGTCTAAAAAAAAATTAACAGGAGGTAAAAAGGTAAACGAGTCTGATGGTTATTGTGCTGCTCTTCCATATTTTTTGTATGGCTATAATCTTAAAGATGTAAAAAAAATTATCTCTACAGTAACTGTTTCAAAAATAAGTCTCAAATATGCTTTAGCAAAATTTTATCTTATAGATTTAGCATTAAAAGGTTGCAAAGATCCTATTAACGAATTCATGAAGATATTTAAAAAAAATTCATATTTTAAAAGTGTTGTTGAAGATATGAAAAAAGTTAAAAGATTAAAATCAAAACCTCACTCTCTTGTAGTTAAAAAATTGGGCATGGCTTGTAGCTATCCAGGAACATTTAATAGCTCAATCCATTCAATTATTAATTCTACAAATTATAAAGGGGCTATTTTAAAAACTATTAAAGCTGGTGGCTGTAACTGTTCTAGAGTTAATTTTATTGGAGCTTATTTTGCTGCTTTAAAAGGATTAGATACTATCCCAAAATCTTGGATAAAAAAAACTGATTTAGCTAAAAAAATATTAGGGCAAAAATAAAATTGTTTATTCTAAACTTTCACAAAAAGATTTAATTCTATCCATAGCTTTTTTTAAATTCTTCATTGAAGTTGCATAAGAAATTCTAAAATATCCATCTAAGCCAAATGCTGATCCCTGAACAACTGCAACATTAGATTTTTCAAGCAACTTTTGAACAAAATCAGTGTCAGTTTTTAATTTTGTTTTTTTATTTAATAGACCTTTGCAGCTTGGAAAAACATAAAATGCTCCATTTGGTTTTAGGCAACTAATTCCTTTGATATTATTTAAACTTTTAACTACAAAATCTCTTCTTTGTTTAAATGCGTTAGACCTTTTTTTAATAAAATCCTGTTTTCCATTCAATGCTTCAACAGCGGCTGCTTGACTTATAGAAGAGGGGTTTGAAGTGGATTGGGATTGAATTTTACCAATCGCCTTAATTATATCTTTTGGACCTGCTGCATACCCTATTCTCCACCCTGTCATTGCATAAGATTTACTAACACCATTCATTGTTAGTGTTCTATTTTTAAGTTTTGAAAGTTGAGCTATTGTGAAAAAATTAAAATTATCATATCTAACATGTTCATAAATATCATCACTTAAGATATAGACTTTTTTATTTCTAATCAGAACCTTTGCTAAATCTTGAATTTCTTTTTTAGTATATCCTGCTCCTGTCGGATTAGATGGTGAATTAAGGATTACCCATTTTGTTTTTTTCGAAATTGCTTTTTTAAGTTTTTTCGCTGTAAGTTTAAAACCTTCTTGCTCTGTACATTTAATTATTTTTGGTTTTCCTCCAGCTAATAAAACCATATCTGGATAAGAAACCCAAAAAGGTGCTGGAATAATAACTTCATCACCTTTATTTAGAGTTGCCATAAAAGCATTGTAAAGAACCTGTTTTCCACCAGTTCCCACTGTTATTTGATCTGTAGAATAATTTAATTTATTTTCTCTTTTGAATTTTTTTATAACGGCTTTTTTTAATGCTGGGGTTCCATCTACTGCTGTATATTTAGTATCACCTTTTCTAATCGCTTTAATTGCAGCATTTTTTATATTATCTGGAGTATCAAAATCAGGCTCTCCTGCTCCTAATCCGATGACATCTTTGCCTGCAGCTCTTAATTCCCTAGCTTTTTGAGTTACCGCAATGGTTGGAGAAGGTTTAATTCTTTTTAAACTATTTGATATTATGCTCATTGAAATAAAAATTATATCAATTAGTTTTATAAATAATGCAGAATACATATCAAGATTTAATTACAGAAATTCAGAATAAAAATCCTGAGATAAGCCCTAAACTAGAAGGTGGCAAAAAGTTTCAAATGAAAACTGATTTTAAGCCAGCAGGCGATCAACCCGAGGCTATAAAACAACTGGTAAGTGGTGCCAACAAAGATCAACTAAGTCAAGTTCTTCTAGGAGTAACTGGATCTGGTAAAACTTTTACAATGGCAAAAGTCATAGAAAAGACTAATAGACCTGCTTTAATACTTGCTCCAAACAAAACTCTTGCAGCTCAACTCTATGGTGAAATGAAATCTTTTTTTCCTGATAATGCTGTTGAGTATTTTGTCTCTTACTACGATTATTATACACCTGAAGCCTACGTTCCACGTTCAGACACTTATATTGAAAAAGAAGCATCAATCAATGAGCAGATAGATCGAATGCGCCACTCAGCGACAAGATCTTTGCTAGAAAGAGACGATGTTGTCATCGTTTCAAGTGTTTCATGTATTTATGGATTAGGTTCGGTTGAAGCCTACAGTAAAATGACCTTAAGTTTAAAAACAGGTTACGATTATAATAGAGAACAATTAATTAAATCATTAGTTGCTCTTCAATATAAACGAAATGATCAAAATTTTTACAGAGGTACATTTAGAGCACGAGGGGAGTATTTGGAAATCTTTCCATCTCATCTAGAGGATCGTGCTTGGAGATTAAGTTTATTTGGAGATAAATTGGAAAAAATTGAGGAATTTGATCCACTTACAGGAGATTTGGTAAATGAATTAAATGTGATTAAAGTTTATGCAAATAGCCATTACATAACCCCTAAGCCAACTATTGAGCAAGCAATTATTAAAATCAAAAGAGAATTAGAGGTGACTTTAAAGAAGTTTAAAGATCAAAATAAATTACTTGAAGCCCAAAGATTAGAAGAAAGAACTAAATTTGATTTAGAAATGATTGAGGCAACAGGTTCTTGTGCTGGAATTGAGAATTATTCTAGATTTTTATCTGGAAGAAAACCTGGGGAACCACCCCCTACTCTTTTTGAATATTTTCCTGATAATACTCTAATTTTTGTTGATGAATGTCATGTAACAGTTCCACAGTTAAATGGGATGTATAAAGGTGACAGATCGAGAAAAAGTAATCTTGCAGAGTATGGTTTTAGATTGCCTTCTTGTATGGATAACCGACCACTAAAATTTGAAGAATGGGATGCTATGAGAACTCAAACAGTTTTTGTATCTGCTACTCCTGGGCCATGGGAATTAAAACAAGTTAAAAATAAATTCGTGGAACAAGTTATTAGGCCTACTGGTTTAATTGATCCTCCTGTTGAAATAAGGCCTGCAAAAAATCAAGTGGATGATTTAATGCATGAATGTAAAAAAGTTGTTGATAATAATTACAGAGTACTTGTAACCACATTAACAAAAAAGATGGCTGAAGATTTGACTGAGTACCTTCATGAAAATGGTGTCAAAGTTAGGTATATGCATTCTGATATTGATACTCTTGAAAGAATAGAAATTATGAGAGATTTAAGATTAGGAGTGTTTGATGTCTTGGTGGGTATTAATCTTTTAAGAGAAGGTCTAGATATACCTGAATGTGCTTTAGTTGGAATTTTAGACGCTGATAAAGAAGGATTTTTAAGATCTGAAACTTCGTTAATTCAAACTATTGGAAGAGCAGCAAGAAATTTAGATGGAAAAGTAATTCTTTATGCAGACAAAGAAACTAAAAGTATCAAAAATGCAATTAAAGAAACTGATAGAAGAAGGTCGATTCAAGTAACTTACAATAAAAAACATAAAATTAGTGCAGCAAGTATAAAAAAAGAAATTGGAGATGTTTTAGAGAGTGTTTATGAAAAAGATTATGTCAAAGTTGGTACTGATGAAAATATTGGTGGGAATCTTAAAAAACATTTAAAAGCTCTTAATAAAAAAATGAAAGATGCTGCAACCAATCTTGAATTTGAGGAAGCGGCTAAAATAAGAGACGAAATCAGAAAACTTGAAGCATCAGAGTTAGAAATCGTTTTAAACCCTAAAGTAAAACAATATAGTGCAAATAATAAAATTTATCCTAAGGGTAGATCAACTATGGGTTTGCCAGGAACAAGAGCTCAAAAAGGTAAGAAAAAATGGAAGCAAATAAGATAATCATTACTGGGGCTGCTACAAGAATAGGAGCAGCAATAGCCAAATCACTTTCTGGCCCAGATGTTGAAATTGTAATTCATTATAATAACTCCAAGACTAAGGCTGAAAAACTCAAGAGAGAATTAATCAAAAATCATACAAAAGTTTTCCTTATTAAAGGTGACCTCTCAAAAGAAAAAGATTTAAACAAAATTATAAAGTTTTCAAAATCAAAGCTAAGGTATTTTGATTGTCTGATTAACAATGCATCATTATTTGAAAATGATAATTTAAGAAATTTTACGTCTAAAAGTTGGGCTAAGCACCTCAGTGTTAATTTAAAAGCTCCAGCTTATTTAACTAAAGAATTTGCAAAAAATACAAAAGGTAAAAACAACAATATTATCAATATAATCGACCAAAGAGTTTTTAAATTAACTCCTTTTTTCTTTTCATATACTCTAAGTAAAACTGGTCTTTATACTTTAACTAAAACTAGTGCCATGAGTTTGGCACCTAACATTAGAGTTAATGGAATAGCTCCAGGACCAACCATAAAAAATAAAAGACAAACCGACAATCATTTCAAAAAACAATATTTGGCAACCCCTTTGAGACAACAAGTAAATGTTATTGAGATTTGTAATGCTGTTGACTTCTTTATTAAAAACAGTTCTATTACCGGACAAGTTTTAGCAATAGATAGTGGGCAAAATTTGAATTGGCAAACACCTGATATAATGAGGGGAAAAGAATGAAAAAGAATAACTTTAAAATTATCAAAATAGATAAAAATAAAAGTTTATTTAACTACGAAAAAAAAATTCTTATTAATGAATTAATTTTGGAATTAAAGCTCGGTTATTATGATTTCGAAAAAGAAAAACCACAAAAAGTAAAATTTAGTCTTGAGATTGATTATGAGGATAAAAAACCAACAAACGACAAAGATATCAAATCTATTGTAAATTATAGTACAGTTGTAAAACTAATTTCTAAACTGGTAAAAAAGAAACACTACAATTTTCTAGAAACTCTTGCTGAAGCCGTATTTGATGAGCTATTTAAGGACAAAAGAATAGGTAAAATAATGCTAAAAATTGAAAAATTAGAAATTTTAAAAGAATGTTCATCAGTTGGTATTCAAATTACCAAAAAAAGAAGTCATGAAAAGTTCTGAGCTCGGAAAAGAAGTAATTAAAAAAGAACTACCATTAATTCCTAAAAGCCCTGGTGTGTACAGAATGCTCAACCATAAAGATGATATTCTTTACGTTGGAAAAGCAAAAAATCTCCCTAATAGATTAAAGAGTTATGTTTCTGAAAAAAATCATATAATCCGAACTGAAAGGATGCTGTCTCAAACATTTAAACTTGAGATCACAACTACTGCTAACGAAAGTGAAGCTCTACTATTAGAAGCAAACTTAATTAAAAAACATAAACCAAAATTTAATATTTTACTTAAAGATGATAAATCTTTCCCTTTCATATTTATTGGTGAAAAAGATCAATGGCCACGAGTTACTAAACATAGAGGAAAAAAAGATAAAGAAGGATTTTATTTTGGTCCATTTGCGTCAGCAGGCACTGCAAACTGGACTATTAAAATGCTTCAAAAGATATTTCAATTAAGAGTTTGTGATGATGGTACTTTCAAGAATAGAAAAAGGCCTTGTATACTTTATCAAATTAAAAGATGTTCGGGTCCTTGTGTTGGCTACATAGAAAAAAATGATTACAAAAAATCAGTGGAACAAGCAATTCAATTTGTATCAGGTAAATCTAGAGATATTCAAAAAAACTTATCTAAAGAAATGGAAGCTGCAAGTGAAAAGCTAGATTTTGAAAAAGCCTCAATTTTTAGAGACAGAATCAAATCGCTAAATATAATTCAATCTTCACAAAGAATTAATGAGGCAAACTTAGTTGATGCTGATGTAATCGCTGCATATAAAGAATCTGGCAAGACTTGTATTCAAGTTTTTTTTTATAGATCTAAACAAAACTGGGGAAATCAAGCTTATTTTCCTAAACATGATCCTGATCAAAATATTTCTGAAATTATGTCTTCTTTTTTGATGCAGTTTTATGAAAATAAAAGTGTTCCAAAGCTGATAATAATTAATACTGATATTAAGGAAAAGAAGTTAATAGAAGAAACTTTAAGTAAAAAAGAAAATAATACAATTTCTATCAACGCGGCAAAAAAAGGGTCTAAAGCAAAAGTCATAGCTATGGCTGAAAAAAATGCCAAAGAATCTTTGAATAGAAAACTTTATGAAACAAATAATAATAAAAGTTTATTTGAGGATGTTGCTAAAAAATTTGATTTAAGAAACGTTATAAATTTAGTTGAAGTATATGATAATAGTCACATTCAAGGAACAAATAGTGTTGGTGCAATGATAACATTTGGTAGTGAAGGTTTTATAAAAAAAAGATACAGAAAATTTGATATTAAAACTAAGGGTTCTGAACAAGATGATTTTGCAATGTTAAAAGAAGTTTTATCAAGAAGGTTTAAAAGAGCTATACTTGAGAAGGGAAATTATTTGTCACTACCTGACTTGATATTGATAGATGGAGGGAAAGGACAATATTCTTCAGCAAAAGAGGTTTTAAATCAATTAGGATTACATGATTTACCAATGATTGCTATTGCTAAAGGTAAGATGAGAAATAGTGGTGATGAAACATTCTTTTATAATGGAAAATCCTTTAAATTTGAAAAAAATGATCCTACTCTATTTTTTATGCAACGACTTCGAGATGAAGCTCATCGATTTGCAATTACTTCTCATAGAGCTAAAAGAGCTAAAGGTATCAAAAAATCACTTCTAGACCAGATTGATGGTATTGGAGCTATTAGAAAAAGAGCCCTGTTAAACCATTTTGGCTCTGCTAGAGCAGTGGAATCTGCAAGTCTTGATGAAATAAAATCTGTTGAAGGTGTTGAGGTAAAAGTTGCAAAAAAGATATATAACTTTTTTCATGAATAAAAATTTTTATGCTTAGAAAAATACCAAACATATTAACTATAGGCCGGATATTAATTGTTCCATTTTTTGTATTAGCATTTTATTTGCCAGGTTTTTACGGAGATTTGACTGCTTTAATTCTGTTTATTGTTGCTTCATTTACTGATTTTCTAGATGGAATGTTAGCAAGATTGCTTGGACAAGAGTCAAAGCTAGGTGAATTGTTAGATCCGATTGCAGATAAGATTATTGTAGCGACTGCTTTAATTCTTTTAGTAATGGATGGAACGATACGTCATTATGAAGTCATAGCAGCAATAATAATTTTAACACGTGAAATTTTGATATCTGGTTTAAGAGAGTTTTTAGCAAAAGGAAAAATTAAACTACCTGTTTCAAGTCTTGCAAAATTAAAAACAGTTTTACAAATGGTTTCAATTGCACTTTTACTTTCTGGAGAAACTGGAAATAAAATTATTAATTTTCAAGATTATAATGCACAAACAATTGGCATAATTCTTTTATGGCTTTCAGCAGCTTTAACTCTTTTTACTGGATACGATTATATGCGTAAAGGAATAGACCATGCAATATCAGAAGACAACAAAGATTAGGCGGCTGTTTTTTTCTTTTTAACAACAGATTGATAACTCTCATTTAAATCAATTATCAAATCACAAACTTTAAATTGATTTTCAGCTATACATGATACTGGTGTTACTTCTGCTGCAGTTCCTGTTAAAAAACACCCAACAAAGTTTTTAAGCTCTTCAGGTTTAATTTTTCTTTCATGAACTTTAATATTTTTTGATTTTGCAATTTCAATTACAGTTCTTCTAGTAATACCATCTAAAAATGAATCTGGGATTGGTGTATGTAATTCTCCATTTTTGTCCTTAAAAAAAACATTTGCACCAGTTGCTTCTGCAATATTCTCTTCGTGATCTAACATTAGTGAGTCTGTAAATCCTTGTTTTTCAGCTTCATGTTTTGAGAGTGTGCAAATCATATAAAGACCAGATGCTTTAGTATCCCAAGGAATTGTATTGGGTGCTGGTCTTCTCCAGCTAGATATATTTAATTTTATTCCTTCAATTTTAAGTTTGGGATCAAAATAAGATCCCCATTCCCAAGTTGCTATAGCTACATGAATTTTAGTTTGTTGTGCAGAGATAGCCATCATTTCACTTCCTCTCCAAGCTACAGGCCTTACATAGCCATTTTCTACTTTTTGAGTTGTGATTATTTTTTTTGATGCCATATTAATTTCATTTTCACTATACGGAATTTCAAATCCCATTCTTTTTGCAGAGTAAAATAATCTTGAAGTATGTTCTTCCAGCTTAAAAATAGATCCATCATATACTCGCTCACCTTCGAAAACACAGCTAGCATAATGTAAACCATGGCTCAAAACATGCACTTTAACATCTGACCAATCAACCAATTCGCCATTGTACCATATTTTGCCAGATCTTTTATCGTAAGGTATCATTTTATGAAATTTAAAAATTCTTACTGAAAAATATCTTTGTATCTATAATATGTCAATATAACTTACCAATAATGAAACAACTGTTATATCTAAAAGATGATCAATTAAAAGAGCTAATCGAAAAGCTATTTATAAGTTACAGAGAAACTTTCTCAGACTCAAAAAAAATTCTAAATAAATACAATATTGGTTTAGCACACCAAAAAGTAATACATTTGCTATCTATGTATAAGGGTATTTCCATCTCTGAATTGCTTAAAAGACTAAAAGTTACCAAACAGAGTTTAAACAGAGTTCTCAAAGATTTAATTAAATTAGAAATTATTTTTTTTAAAAAGGACGATCAAGATACTAGAGTAAAACATATATTTTTAAATGAAAAGGGAGAAAAGATATTTACTGAAATTTTTGAAGTACAAAAAAAAAGGATACATAGTGCACTTTTAAATTCAAGTTCTGAAGAAGTGGTTAATTTTGATAAAGTATTAAAAAAGATAATTAATGGATAATTTTATAGCACATATATTAGTTGTTGATGATGATGACGGTATTAGATCTTTAGTTAAAAAATATTTAAATGAAAATGATTATCTTGTTACAACTGCTAATAGCGCCGAGGATGCAAATGAAAAAATAAATATCATAAAATTCGATTTGATAATATTAGATATCATGATGCCAGGAAAAAGTGGACTTGAGTTCATTCAAGAAAATCAAAAAAAACTTAAAACACCTATCATATTATTGACTGCTAAAGGCCAGGCTAATGAGAGAATAGAAGGTTTAGAAGTTGGTGCAGATGATTATCTTCCAAAACCTTTTGAACCTAAAGAGCTTATTTTAAGAATTCAAAATATTATTTCAAAAACTAAAATAACAGACCCAAAAAGAGTTATTGAATTTGAAAATATTAAAATTGATTTAAACAAACAATTAATTTTTAAAAAAAATGTTGAATTTAAAATTAACAATACAGAAAAAAAAATTTTAGAAAATATGATTGGTAACCCTGGCAAAACATTTTCAAGAGATGATATTGGATCATTAATTGATTTAGATAAAGAAAGATCTATTGATGTAATTATCACGAGATTAAGAAAGAAAATAGAAATTGATCCAAAAAATCCAAAATTTCTGCAAACTATTAGAGGAGCTGGATATGTTTTATGGATTGAGTAATTTTTTTAAGAACATTCTTCCAAAAAGATTATTTTACCGTGCTTTACTAATTGTTGCTATCCCAGTCATAGTTTTACAATTAGTCATAACAATTGTTTTTTTTGATAGCCTTTGGATTAAGACAAACAAAGGGATGACTAGAGCTTTAATAAATGAAGTTAAAACATTCATAGAAGTTTATAAAGATGAAATTTACAATAAAGATGAAATAACAAATCTTTTTTCAATATATCAAGATCTTAATATAGAATATATTGATAATGAAAAATTTGATTATGAATATGATGAAAGATGGTTTAGTCCAATAGATCGAACTCTGAGAAGAGAACTAAAATCTAGATTTCAATCAGAAAAATTTTGGTTTGATACCACAGGATACAAAGAACTAATAGATTTAAGAATTAAATATAAATCTGGATACTTTAAATTTTTAATTCCTAAGGATAGAGTCACAAGTTCATCTGCTAGGATTTTTGCGTTATGGATTACCGTTCCAGCAATTATAATGGTTTTTATTTCTTTAATCTTTTTAAAAAACCAAACAAGACCTATCACAAATCTCGCCAAAGCTGCTGCAAAGTTTGGTAGAGGTGAAGAAGTAGAAGAGTTCAAACCATCAGGTGCATCAGAAATACGACTGGCAGGTTATGAATTTGATAGAATGAGAAAAAGAATAAAAAGACACCTTAATCAACGATCTGAGATGTTATCTGGAATAAGCCATGATTTAAGAACACCTTTAACAAGAATGAAACTACAAATTGCTTTTATCAAAGATAAACAATTAGCAGTTAAAATGTCTGAAGATATCAACGAAATGGAAAAAATGTTGAATGAATATCTACAATTCACAAGTTCGTCTAATATTGAAAAAAATGAACAATTCAATCTAAGTGAATTAATTAATGGAATTGTAGAGAAATATAATAATGAAAATATCTCAACAGATATAATGCCTCGACTTTACATTAATGGAAGAAAGAATTTAATTAGAAGGTGTATCAATAATTTATTAGATAATGCAATCAAGTATGCTGATAAAGTTCAGGTTCAAATCAATAAAAGTAATAATAATTTATTTATCAAAATTGAAGATGATGGCCCTGGAATACCAGAAAGTGAATACGAGAATGTCTTTAAGCCTTTTTACAAAATTGATAAAGGTAGAGCAGATACAAAAGCAAGTGTGGGATTGGGACTATCTATAGCCTCTGATATAGTAAGATCACACGGAGGAAATATTAAGTTGGATAAATCTTCGACGAATGGCTTGTCAGTTAATATTTTCTTACCTTTTTAGACCTATTTTTTTTTAAACTTTTAAATTGACTAGTTTTTTTTTCTAAATTTTCTACCCTTTTCTTCAAAATTTCAAATTCATCCTTACTTGTAAGCCTCATTCTAAAAACAATTTCATCTCTCTTTGATTTTAAAATATTCATTAATTCATTTGCCAGATCTTTGGATGATACTAAACCCTGTTCAAATAATTTAGCCAATTTATCAATAACAAATTTTGAATTTTTCATATATATTTATATTAACCTATTATATTAATAGCTTACAATTATAATTCAAAAATGTTCATTAATAATTTTGACCCAGTAGCAGCCCAAATTTTTTCCATCAATATCAAATGGTATTCTTTAGCTTATATTATTGCAATATTACTTGGTTGGATTTTAAGTAAAAAAGTTTTTATTTCCGATCAGGATATAAAAGAAAGGTTTGATGATTTTATTACATATACAATATTGGGTATAATTGTTGGTGGTCGTTTAGGATATGTATTTTTTTATAATTTTAATTACTATTCCGATAACTTATTAGACATTATTAAAATTTGGCAAGGTGGGATGTCATTTCATGGAGGTCTTATAGGGGTAATATTTTCAAGTTTTTTATTTGCAAAAAAAAACAATCAAAACATTTTCGTTTATTTGGATATTGTTTCTATTGTAGCTCCAATCGGAATTTTTTTTGGAAGAATTGCAAATTTTATTAATTCTGAATTGTACGGAATAGAAACGAGTCTTCCGTGGGCTGTAAAATTCATTCAGGTAGATAATTTATACCGACATCCATCTCAGTTATATGAGGCAATTTTAGAAGGATTAATTTTATTTGTCATTTTATTATATTTTAGAAAAAAAGGTTTTATGAAAATTCCAGGTTTCATCTCTGGTTTATTTCTTATTTTTTATTCAACATTTAGATTCGCAGTTGAATATTTTAGAGTTCCAGATGAACAATTGGGATACTTATTTTTGAATTTAACGATGGGACAGTTGATAAGCATTGTATTCTTATTAATTGGTACTTATTTAGTTATAAATAAATATGAAATTAAAAAAGAAAAATAGTCTTTCTTTAGATAAATTTATAAATTTTTCTCTTTACGATAAAAAATTTGGTTATTATATGAAAAAAAATCCTTTCGGACAGGGAGGTGATTTTATAACTTCACCTAATATTTCAAGACTATTTTCTGAAATGATTGCAATATGGATTTTAAGTTTTTGGCAAAGCTTGGGGTCTCCAAAAAAGTTTAATTTAATTGAACTTGGCGCAGGTAATGGGGAAATGATGAAAATAATTATTGAAAGTTTACAAAATTTTCCTTTTTTTTTAAAATATTGTAATTTTATGATACATGAAAAAAGTCCAACTTTAATTAATATTCAAAAAAAAAAACTAATTAAAAACAAGATTAAATGGATATCAAACATAAACAAAATCAATAAGGACCCAAGTGTATTTATTGCAAATGAATTCTTTGATGCGATTGCAATCAAGCAATTTAATAAAAAAAAAAATTTATGGTTTGAAAAATTTGTAAATTTAGAAAATTCAAAAAAACCATTTTTTTTTGAAAAAAGAGTGGATATAAAAATAATTGAAAAGAAGATTAAATTCAAAATATCACAAAATCAAAATTTTATTGAATACTCAAAACTTGGGTTTAATTACTTAAGAGATATTTCTAATATTATAAAAAAAAATTCTGGTGGTTTATTGCTCATTGATTATGGATATACAGATAAAAGAATGAAAAATACATTGCAAGCAGTGTCTAATCACAAATTTGCCAATATTTTAGGTAATATAGGAAATGTAGATATCACTCATAATATAAATTTTAATATTTTTGAAAAGTTTGTAAAACAAATGAATGGTTTGAAAACTAACTTGACATCACAAAAAGACTTTCTAACTAAACTAGGCATAAAAGAAAGAGCAGAGATCATATCTAAAAACAAAAATTTTATAAAAAAATCAGATATATATTATCGGCTTGAAAGACTTATTAACAAAAAACAAATGGGTCATTTATTCAAAGTAATGCTTATTAAAAATGAAAATAATAAATTTAAATTAGGTTTCTAAATTGATTAAATCTAAAAGATTGTTGAAACAAAAAAAAATAAGTCATGGTTTTTTTAACAAAAATGGAGGCAAATCAAAAGGTATTTATAAAAGTTTAAATTGTGGTCTTGGATCAAATGATAAAAGAAATACTGTGAAAGAAAATTTAAAAATAGTTAAAAAAAAGATTAGTAAAAAATCTAGGGACATTTTTTTACTTCATCAGATTCACAGTAATAAGATTGTTTTCATAAAAAATTTCTCAAAAATAAAAAGGGGGAAAATTGAAGCTGATGCAATTATAACTAATCAAGAAAAATTGCCTATAGGCGTTTTGACAGCAGACTGTGTTCCTATATTGCTTCATGATAGTAAAAAAAATTTTATTGCAGCAATCCATGCTGGTTGGAAAGGAGCTTTTAAAGGTATTATAAACAAAGTAATAAGTTTTATGATAATGAAAGGAAGTGAAGCGAAATCTATCACCGCTGCAGTAGGCCCTTGTATAAAAAAAAAGAGCTACAATGTGAAAGAAGACTTTAAGAAAAGATTTATTAAAAAGGATAAAACAAACAAAAAATTTTTTATGACTAAAAAAAAAGTTATTTATTTTGATTTACCTAATTTTGTTAAATCTCAACTAAAATCAAATAAAATTACAAATATCGATATGATAAATATGGATACTTTTGACAAAAAAAATAATTTTTTCAGTGCAAGAAGATCTTTAAAATTAAAACATGCGGATTATGGTAGAAATATTTCAATAATTATGATTAATTAAACTTTTCAATGAAATTATTAACTGGAAATAGCAATAAAGTTCTCAGTAAAAATATTGCAAAATATTTGAAAACAAAACTTGTAAACTCAAGTATAAGAAAGTTTTCTGATGGGGAAATTTACGTTGAAATAAATGAAAATATTAGAGGCAACAGTATTTTTATTGTTCAATCAAGTTCTTCTCCAGCAAATGATAATTTGATGGAATTATTACTTTGTATAGATGCTCTTAAAAGATCCTCTGCAAAAAATATAACAGCAGTAATTCCATATTTCGGATATGCTAGACAAGATAGAAAAGTTGTACCAAGAACATCTATTTCAGCAAAACTTGTTTCAAATTTAATTACTAAAGCTGGTGCTGATAGAGTGGTGACTGTAGATTTGCATGCAGGACAAATTCAAGGATTTTTTGATATTCCTGTGGATAACCTTTTTGCAACGCCAATATTTGCAAGACATGCAAGAAAAAAAATTAAAAGTAAAAAAATTGTTTGTGTTGCACCCGATGTGGGTGGAACAGAACGAGCTAGAGCACTAGGAAAACTTCTTAATGTAGGCTTAGCTATTGTTGACAAAAGAAGACCAAAGCCTGGGCAGTCACAGGTAATGAATGTTATTGGAGATGTGAAAGCTCAAACTTGCATTATTGTAGATGACATAATTGACTCAGGTGGAACTATTGTGAATGCAGCAAAAGCATTAAAAGCAAAAGGTGCTAAGGAAGTTTTTGTTTATATCACTCATGGCGTTCTAAGTGGTGATGCAGTAAAAAAAATTAAAAACTCAGTAATTAAAAATTTAGTTATTACTGACACAATTGATAATTCAGAAAAAATTAGAAATGTTAAAAATATAGAAGTTTTACCAATTTCAGGGCTAATAGGTGAAGCTATTAAAAGAATATCTAATTCAACATCAGTATCTGATTTATTCAAATAATTACCTTGATTATTTATAAACATGGGTTAAAAAACTCTGTTTTATGAATTCACTAGAAGCAAACATAAGAACTAACGAAACTAAAGGTCAACTAAATGCCATAAGAGATAATGGCAATGTTCCAGCAATTATTTATGGTGGAAAAGATGAAAATCAAAAAATCTACATTTCAAAAAAATTACTTAAAACTTTAATAGAAAAAGAAAATTTTTTATCTAGTATCATTACTTTGAATATTGATGGTAAGCCCCAAAATGTTTTGCCTAGAGAAGTAAAGTATCATATTTTAAGTGACGAACCTACCCATGTAGATTTTTTAAGAGTTTTGCCTGGGGTAAAGATCAAAATTGAAGTCCCAGTTAATTTTATTAATCACGAGAAATCTCCAGGATTGAAAAGAGGTGGTGTTTTAAACATTGTGAGAAGAAAGGTGGAATTAAAATGCCCAAGTGAAAAAATTCCTGGAAGTTTAACTTTAGATCTTGATGGTATTGATATTGGTGAAAGTTTTAAGATATCGTCGGTTAAATTAGACTCTGAAGTAACACCGACAATCCAAGGACGAGACTTTGTGATAGCAACTTTAGCCGCTCCAACTGTTATGAAAGAACCAGAGAAACCTGCAGAAGCTGAAGCAGCTGAGGGAGAAGAAGGTGCCGAAGGAACAGAAGCATCAGCGGCAGCAGATGGTGAAAAACCAGCGGCAGATGCAGCTAAAGATGATAAAAAAGAGGGTGAAGAAAAGAAACCTGCTGAAGAAAAAAAATAATCAATCAAAATTGAAACTTTAATTCTATTTATTTATGCTTTTATTCGTAGGATTAGGTAATCCAACACCTGACAGTGAAAATAATAGACACAACGTTGGATTCAAAATTATAGACACTATCAATAAAAAATTTAGTCTCTCAAAACAAAAACCCAAGTTCAAAGGACTTTTAACAACTGGAAATATTGGAGACAAAAAAGTTTATGCAATAAAGCCATTAACATTTATGAATAACTCTGGAGTTTGTATTAGAGAACTAATTGAGTATTTTAAAATAGATGCTGAAGACGTTATAGTATTTCACGATGATCTTGATATAGAATTTGGTAAAATTAAAGCTAAATTTGGTGGATCAAGTGCAGGCCATAATGGAATCGCTTCTATTGATAAATTCATAGGTAAAGATTACTCAAGAGTTAGAATCGGAATTGGAAAACCAAAAAACGGTATTGACGTTGCAGATTATGTTTTGCAAAATTTTGATGAGGATGAGTCAATTGGTATTGAAAAAATATCTAAAGATATAACAGAGTCTATTTCTATTCTTGTTGAAAAAAAATTAGATTTATTTTCAAGTGCTGTAAACAACAAATAATGAGTTTTAAATGCGGAATAGTAGGTTTACCAAATGTAGGTAAGTCTACTTTATTTAATGCATTAACAAATTCAAGTAAAGCTCAAGCAGCAAACTTTCCATTTTGTACAATTGATCCAAATGTTGGTGTTGTACCTGTTCCTGACCAAAGATTAAAAAAATTAGCAGAAATTTCTAAGTCAAAAAAGATTATAAATACTACAATTTCATTCGTTGATATTGCTGGATTAGTTAAAGGTGCTTCTAAAGGTGAAGGTTTAGGGAATAAGTTTTTATCTCATATAAGAGAGGTTGATGCAATTATTCACATGGTTAGATGCTTTGACTCAAGCGATATCCAAAATGTTAACGAAACAGTAGATCCAGTCAGAGACCTTGAAATTATCGAGACTGAGATGATGTTGGCTGATCTAGAGTCTATTCAAAAGAGATTAGAAAAGAACAATAAAAAAAATGTGGAAGAAGAGCAATTAAAAATTCTTAATGCTGCTTTGGATTGTATTAATAAAGATCAAGATATTTCAATTTTAAATTCTCAATTTGAGAAAAAGCAACTAAGTCAAAGTGGTCTATTATCTTTAAAATCTAAAATATTTGTATGTAATGTAGATGAAAAAAGTATTCAAAATGGAAATAATTATACAGAGGCATTTATTAATAAATTTGGCAATGAAAATACTCTAATTATTTCTGCAGATATAGAAAATCAAATAAATGAATTAGATATCAGTGAAAAGAAAAACTACATGGAAATGATTGGTTTAAAAGAAACCGGATTGAATTTGTTAATACAAAGAGGTTACAAAGTACTTGAATTAGATACCTACTTTACATCTGGTCCTGAAGAAACCAGAGCATGGACAATTCCTAAAAACTGTACAGCTCCAAAAGCAGCATCTGAAATTCATACTGATTTTGAAAAAGGATTTATCCGAGCAGAAACAATTTCTTATGATGACTTTGTTGCAAACAGCGGATGGTTCAATTCGAAAACTAATGGTAAAATGAGATTAGAAGGAAAAGATTATATTGTAAAAGATGGTGATGTACTAAACTTCCGTTTCAACACGTGACCAAATTCTTTTCATACTAAAATAGACTAAGATAGTCAGAATAATTAAATACAATATTGCCTTGAAACCCATTTGATGTCTTGTTTCTAAATGAGGCTCTGCTGTCCACATCAAAAATGTAGTAACATCTTTGGACATTTGCTCTACTGTTGCATTTGTTCCATCAGAGTATTCAACTAATCCATCAGATAGAGGGTTCGACATTTTAATTTTGTTTCCATACATATATTTATTGTAATGAACACCTTCATCTAAAGTAATACCTGCTGGTGGATCCTCATATCCTTGAAGTAAAGAATAAATATAATCTACTCCACCGCCCCTAGCTTTTACTAAAACTGACATATCTGGTGGATAGGCTCCACCATTTGCTGCTTGAGCAGCTTTAACGTTTTCATATGGCATTACAAATTTATCAGAGAGTTTTCCAGGTCTTGTAAACATCTCTCCATCTGAATTTGGCCCATCTGTTACATCAAAAGATGCTGCTATCGCCTTGGCTTGTTGTTCAGTAAATTCAGGTCCACCTTTTTCTGCTAAATTTCTATAGCTTATATATTTCATAGAATGACAAGATGCACACACTTCTGTGTATACTTGATAGCCTCTTTGCAATGCTCCTCGATCAAACTTTCCAAAAAGACCTTTGAAACTCCAATCAGTTTTTAAGTATTCAACTTTTTCTGCTGCATGAGAGCTTAGTGGAGTAGCTAAAAATACTATAATTAAAGATAATATTCTTAAAAAATTTTTCACTTATTTAATTGAACTTTCTTTATTTCTTGCAGTTGCCAAATTGGCTGTACCACCAAGTATAGGCTCGGTAATACTTAGAGGAATAGGAAGAGTTTTTTCTTTTAAACCTAATACAGGAAGAATTACTAAAAAGTGTAAAAAATAATATGCTGTAGCAACTCTTGCAACTAACAAGTATAATCCTTCTGCAGGCATTGCACCAACGTATCCAAGTATTAAAACGTCAGCTACTAAAATCCAGTAAAACTGTTTATATAAAGGTCTGAAGACAGCAGATCTAATTTTAGATGTATCAAGCCATGGTAAAGCTGCTAGAATTAAAATTGCTGATAACATTGCTATTACTCCCAAAAGTTTATCAGGAACTGATCTTAAAATTGCATAAAAAGGTAACAGATACCATTCAGGAACAATGTGCGCAGGTGTTACTAAAGGATCAGCTTCAATATAATTATCAGCATGACCCAAAATATTAGGTGTATAAAAAACAAAAAATGCAAAAACAATCATAAACATCAGTAACGCAAAAGTATCTTTGATGACTATATAAGGATGAAATGGAACTGTGTCCTTTGAAGGTTTTTTGACATCAATTCCTACTGGATTATTATTTCCTGGAACATGTAGTGCCCAAATATGTAACACAACTAAACCTAAAATTAAAAAGGGAATTAAATAATGTAATGTAAAAAATCTAGTTAAGGTTGGGTTATCAACTGAGTAACCTCCCCATAACCAAGTAACTATCCCCTCTCCTACTAATGGAATTGCACTGAATAAATTTGTGATTACAGTTGCACCCCAAAAACTCATTTGTCCCCAAGGCAGCACGTAACCCATGAATGCTGCAGCCATCATTAATAAATAAATAATAATACCTATTATCCAAATTATTTCTCTAGGGGCTTTATAAGAGCCATAAAACAAAGATCTAAAAATATGAATATAAACTGCTAGAAAAAACATTGAAGCACCATTCGCATGTATGTACCTAATTAACCAACCATAGTTAACATCTCTCATAATATGTTCTACGCTTTCAAATGCCATATCCGCGTGAGCAATATAATGCATAGCTAATGTTAAACCTGTTACGATTTGAGTTATTAAACAAAAAGTAAGTATGCCACCAAAAGTCCACCAATAATTTAAATTTTTAGGTGTTGGATAGTCGGTTAAATGATTTGCTAAAGTTAATAACGGAAGTCGATCATTAAACCATTTTCCAGCTTTTGATGTAGGTGTATATTCGTGAT
>CABXVQ010000016.1:0-25000 GCA_902515605.1 uncultured Pelagibacteraceae bacterium | reverse complement strand
ACCGGGCAGGCGTCAGACCCTATACATCCACTTACGTGTTAGCAGAGCCCTGTGTTTTTGATAAACAGTCGCTTCTCCCTAGCTTGTGCCACCTTTTTGTAGTTGCCTATAAAAAGGTCTTCCTTATTCCGAAGTTACGGAAGCATTTTGCCGAGTTCCTTCAACATCATTCTCTCAAGCGCCTAAATATACTCTATTAATCCACCTGTGTCGGTTTAGGGTACGGTCTAATGATGGAGCTATTTCTTGGAACCTTTTCACGGCAAGTTCAATCCATTAAGAACTTACAATTTACAAGATCCGTCACTACCATCTGGTTAAGGAATATTAACCTTATTTCCATCGACTACGGCTTTCGCCCTCGCCTTAGGTGCCGACTAACTCTGCGCGGATTAACCTTGCGCAGAAACCCTTGGATTTTCGGCGAAGAAGTTTTTCACTTCTTTTATCGTTACTTATGTCAGCATTCGCACTTCTGATACCTCCAGGATCCCTCACAGGTATCCCTTCACAGGCTTACAGAACGTTCCGCTACCAGTTATAATTTTCGAAAAAATTATAAATCCACAGATTCGGTATATGATTTTAGCCCCGTTACATCTTCGGCGCAGAAACTCTATTAGACCGGTGAGCTGTTACGCTATCTTTAAAGGATGGCTGCTTCTAAGCCAACCTCCCGGCTGTTAAGGAATTTCCACATCCTTTCACACTTAATCATAATTTTGGGACCTTATCTGGTGGTCTGGGCTCTTTCCCTCTCGACCATGGACCTTAGCACCCACAGTCTGTCTGCTGAAGAACAATGTTTAGCATTCGGAGTTTTATTAGGTTTGGTAAGAATCTCTTCCCCCTAGCCCATTTAGTGCTCTACCTCTAAACATCTATTTATTCAACGCACTACCTAAATAGTTTTCGCGGAAAACCAGCTATCTACGAATTTGGTTGGCCTTTCACCCCTTACCACAAGTCATCCAAAGACTTTTCAACGTCAACTGGTTCGGTCCTCCGGCAAGTGTTACCTTGCTTTCAACCTGCTCATGGTAAGCTCATTCGTTTTCGGGTCTAATTCATTTAACTATTCGCCCTATTAAGACTTGCTTTCGCTGCGCCTACACCTAGATGGCTTAAGCTTGCTAAATAAATTAAGTCACTGACCCATTATACAAAAGGTACGCCGTCACTCTAAAAAGAGCTTCGACTGATTGTAGGCATGCGGTTTCAGGTTCTATTTCACTCCCCTAATAGGGGTTCTTTTCACCTTTCCCTCACGGTACTAGTTCACTATCGGTCACTGAAGAGTATTTAGGCTTAGAGGGTGGTCCCCCTATATTCGAGCAGGATTTCACGTGTCCCGCTTTACTCAAGAATTTTAACAAACATTACTTATACGGGACTATCACCCTCTGTGGTTAGCTTTTCCAAACTATTCAAATTTTTTTATCAAAATTACTGGCCTATTCCGTTTTCGCTCGCCACTACTAACGGAATCTCAATTGATTTCTTTTCCTCTGGTTACTTAGATGTTTCAGTTCTCCAGGTTGTCTCTTTAAACCTATGTATTCAGTTTAAAGTACCACATAAAGTGGTGGGTTTCCCCATTCGGAAATTTTCGGATCAAAACTTACATACAGCTCCCCGAAACTTATCGCAGTATATCACGTCCTTCTTCGGCTTTCAGTGCCAAGGCATCCGCCACACGCCCTTAAACGCTTGATTTATGCACAGAAAAAAATTCTGTGTTGAATCAAATTTTTATTTTGAACATTAGCTAATAACATTACTAATGTTCGGATATAGATATTGATATTAATTATTATTTTTATTCACAATTTTTTATAGCTAAGTGTTTTTTGGTGGAGGATAGCGGGATCGAACCGCTGACCTCCTGAATGCAAATCAGGCGCTCTCCCAGCTGAGCTAATCCCCCATGATCTTAAATTGGTGGGCCGAGAAAGACTCGAACTTTCGACCCCACCCTTATCAAGGGTGTGCTCTAACCAACTGAGCTACCGGCCCCCATGCAAGAGTAACACTATTTTAAGAAGAGAAATGAGGACGGTCAACATTACCTGTATATTATTTAGAATGAAATTTTACTTTCACTCATCCTTAGAAAGGAGGTAATCCAGCCGCAGGTTCCCCTACGGCTACCTTGTTACGACTTCACCCCAGTCGCTGACTATACCGTGGTCAAGGGTTTAAAACCTTGCCTTAAGGTAGAACCAACTCCCATGGTGTGACGGGCGGTGTGTACAAGACCCGGGAACGCATTCACCGTGGCACGCTGATCCACGATTACTAGTAATTCCAGCTTCATGCACTCGAGTTGCAGAGTGCAATCCGAACTGAGGTATCTTTTAAGGATTTGCTTAACATCGCTGTTTTGCTTCCTGTTGTAGATACCATTGTAGCACGTGTGTAGCCCAACACGTAAGGGCCATGAGGACTTGACGTCATCCCCACCTTCCTCCAGCTTATCACTGGCAGTTCTTTCAGAGTGCCCAACTTAATGATGGCAACTAAAAGTGAGGGTTGCGCTCGTTGCGGGACTTAACCCAACATCTCACGACACGAGCTGACGACAGCCATGCAGCACCTGTGTTTCGTCCGGCCGAACCGAAAACTTTAATCTCTTAAAGTCGCGACGAACATGTCAAGTGTTGGTAAGGTTCTGCGCGTATCTTCGAATTAAACCACATGCTCCACTACTTGTGCGGGTCCCCGTCAATTCATTTGAGTTTTAACCTTGCGGTCGTACTCCCCAGGCGGTGTGTTTATCGCTTTCGCTGCGACACTGAAAATAAATTTCCAACGTCTAACACACATCGTTTACGGCATGGACTACGAGGGTATCTAATCCTCTTCGCTACCCATGCTTTCGTTCCTCAGTGTCAGTAATGATCCAGAAAGCTGCCTTCGCAATTGGTATTCTTTCTAATATCTACGAATTTCACCTCTACACTAGAAATTCTGCTTTCCTCTATCAAACTCTAGCTGAAAAGTTTTGATGGCAGTTCCAGAGTTAAGCTCTGGGATTTCACCACCAACTTTTTCAACCACCTACGAACTCTTTAAGCCCAGTAATTCCGAACTACGCTAGGTCCCTTCGTATTACCGCGGCTGCTGGCACGAAGTTAGCCGGACCTTCTTATTCGGGTACAGTCATTTTCTTCCCCGACGAAAGAGCTTTACAACCCAAGGGCCTTCTTCACTCACGCGGCATCGCTGCATCAGAGTTTCCTCCATTGTGCAAGATTCCCCACTGCTGCCTCCCGTAGGAGTTTGGGCCGTGTCTCAGTCCCAATGTGGCTGATCATCCTCTCAAATCAGCTATTGATCACAGTCTTGGTAGGCCATTACCCTACCAACAAACTAATCAAGTGCGGGCTCATCCAATGGTGCATTAAGCTTTCTCTGTAAAGACTTATCCGGTATTAGCACAAGTTTCCTCGTGTTATTCCAGGCCAAAGGGTAGATACCCACATGTTACTCACCCGTCTGCCACTAAGTATTGCTACTTCGTTCGACTTGCATGTGTTAGGCGTGCCGCCAGCGTACGTTCTGAGCCATGATCAAACTCTCAAGTTTAAAAACGGCGCACACTAGCTTCTATATAAATTCTAAGAATAAAATTTATATAATATTGAAGTGTGTACGACAAATTTTGGTAACCTTAACCGTCCACACTTCTCTTCTTAAATTTTAACGTTTTAAATAGCTAATTGAGCAAAAAAAGCTCAATAATTCTCGCTTATTTTATTGTTAAAACAATAATTTTATTGAGAAAGTCCGATGCTTATAGGCTAAAATTTTAGGAAATCAAGCTTTTATGAATAAAAAAATCGATTAAAAGCCAGTATTTTAAAGGGTTTTTTTTGATTTTTGATAAATCCTAAACTAATAATACGAAGCTCAATAAATTCTAATGGTAAAAAAAATAAAAATAAAAATTAAAAAAAATTTAGAAATTTTTAGTTTAATTATAGCATTGCTAATAACAGTAATTTTTACCTCTTACTATAATTATAATAAAAAAAAAATCATAAACAGCTATGGGGATTTATTAGGAAACGTTTATTTTAAAAAATCTGTTAATCATTTGTTTAATAATTTAGAACCAAGATTTAAAAAAGTTGAGCATGTTGTCAGTGTTGGAGAAACTTTTGATAGAATTATGGAAGAATATTCTGTAAATAAATTTGAAATTCAACAAATTAAGAATGAATTGTCAAAAAAAATAAATATCAACAGACTTAAGCTAAATCAAAAATTTCATTTTACGGTAGACCAAACAAGTTACTTAGTAAAGGAATTTATATTTCAGGTCTCTAAAACAGAAAAAATTTATTTAACTAGAAATAACTTTGATGATAAGTTTAATCAAAAAATTGTAGTTACTAAACTTAAAAAAAAAATCATTTATGATGAAAATATTATATTAGAAAGCCTTTATAGATCAGCTATAGATGAAAAAATTCCTGCTAATATAATTATTGAATTTGCTAGGATCTATGGATTTCAGGTCGATTTTCAAAGAGATATAAGAAAAAAAGATGGCTTTCAGATTATGTATGAAATTTTTTTAGATGATAAAAATAATATTATTGAAACTGGAAATATTCTTTATGCAAATTTAAAATTAAGTGGTGAAAATAATTCTTTATATTATTTTGACTCAAGAGGTAGTGAAGGACATTATGATAAAAGTGGAAAGAGTGTTAAAAAAGCTCTAATGAAAACACCTATAAATGGTGCAAGATTATCCTCTTCCTTCGGTATGAGAAAACATCCAATAGATGGTTTTAATAAAATGCATAGAGGAACTGATTTTGCAGCTCCGATGGGAACACCTATTATGGCATCTGGGGATGGTAAAGTAAAAAAAGCTGGATGGTGCGGTGGAGGTGGAAATTGCATTGTTATAAAACATAATTCTTCATATCAAACTGTTTATGCTCACATGTCTAAGTTTGCTAAAGGTATAAGAAGTGGTGTTAGGGTTAAACAAGGTCAAACTATTGGATACGTTGGCTCAACCGGAAAATCTACAGGTCCTCACTTACATTATGAAGTTATTATTAATGGAAAAAAAGTAAACTCCCAAACACTTAAATTACCTTCTGGAAAAATTTTGAAGGATGAAGAAAGAAAACTTTTTGAAACTAAAAAAATTAAGTTAGATGTTCTTAAATCTGAAAAGATTATAGGGTTAAATTAATTAGACTCTGACTTCGTCTCATTTAAATTACTATCACTTTTTTCAGTAGAACTTTTATTTTCTATACTGTCGGTAGAATTATTTAAGTCAGCAGAACTTTTATTGTTAAAAATTTTTTTTTGAATTTCTTTTTCATTTAAAATTCTAGTGAAATGATCTGCATGTTGAAAATAATTCTCTGATAAAATTTTATCACCACTAGATAAAGCCTCCCTAGCTAAATTATTATATTTTTCTATTAGTTTTGGGGCATTATTATTATTTCTTCCTGGAGCTTTTCTTTGAAAATTATCACTATTTGAAAAGTTGTTACTAAATTTACTCCTATCTCCATTTGATTTAAAGTTTCTATCATTCCTTCTAAAACTATTTCTTCTGCCGTTGTTGTTGTTTCTGAATGTAACCATTGTATTTTATTAAATTTTTATGCTGACTATGCAGCGATCATTATTAGATAAATCTTTTACAATCTTTTTAATATAAAATCCTTTATTTTCTAATATTTTTTTTACTTTCCATTTTTGATCAAAACCAATTTCTAAAATCAAAAAACCTTTTTTTTTTATCAGTTCAGACGATCTGTTAATAACTTTACTGATTTCTGCTAATCCATCTATCCCACCATCTAAAGCTTGCTTAGGTTCAAAACCAATTACATCTTTTTCCAAATATTTAAGCTTATTTTTTTTAATATAAGGTGGATTAGATATTATTAAATCATATTTGCGAAAATGAAAATTGTCAATATCTGATTTGTACAATCTTAATCTATCAATAACCCCAAGATTTTCGCCATTAATTTTGCAGGTATCTAATGTTTTTTTGCTTATATCAATTCCTGTGCCATAAAAATTTTTTTTATCCTTTAAAATTGAAATAAGTATACAGCCTGAACCAACCCCTACATCTAATAAATTTAAACTGTCTTTGTTTTTTGTTAATTTTAAAACCTCCTCAATCAAAACCTCAGTGTCTGGTCTAGGAATTAAAACATCTTTATTTACAGTAAACTGGTATTTCCAAAAATATTTTTTTTTAACCAAGTAGGCTATTGGCTCTCCATTAGCGCGTTGATGAATAAGCTCATTAAAATACTCAAGACTTTTATTTGAAATTTCTAGATCAAAATTAAAAATTATAAATTCTTTTTCTTTTTTAATTGCCTCAGACATTAAAATTTGGCTATCTAAAATTGGAGTTTTTATATTTTTTTTTTTCAAAAATATTTGTGCTTTTTGAACAGCAGTTTGAATATTCATAGATTACAGTTTACTAAGACTTTCCTCTTGAGCTTTTAAAGATAAGGACTCAATTATTTCATCAAATGCTTCTCCCTCTAAAAATTCTTCTAATTTATGTAATGTTAAATTTATTCTATGATCAGTTACCCTGCCTTGAGGAAAGTTGTAAGTTCTTATTCTCTCTGACCTATCGCCAGTTCCAATTTTACTTTTTCTATCTTTAGATCTTTCCTGATCTATTCTTAATCTTTCTAGTTCATAGAGTCGCGATCTTAATATTTTCATTCCTTTAGCTTTATTTTTATGTTGAGATTTTTCATCTTGTTGGGACACTGATAAGCCAGAAGGTATATGTGTAATTCTTACAGCACTATCAGTTGTATTTACTGATTGACCACCTGGACCTCCAGCTCGAAAGACATCAATTCTTAAATCAGACTCATTTATTTTTAAATCGACCTCCTCTGCTTCAGGTAATACCGCAACTGTAGCTGCTGATGTGTGAACTCTTCCTTGGGTTTCTGTGTCAGGGACACGCTGAACCCTATGAACTCCACTTTCATATTTTAAAGTAGAGTAAATATTTGTTCCTTTAATGGAAGCTATTACCTCTTTCAATCCTCCAGCTTCACTTTTTGAAATTGATATCAATTCTAAAGACCATTTTTTTTTATGACTTATTTTTTCATACATCTTATAAAGATCAGCAGCAAATAAGCTTGCTTCCAGTCCTCCAGTTCCAGCTCTAATTTCTATAATAGCATTTTTTTTATCAGCTTCATCTTTTGGTAATAAGAATAATTTTAATTTTATTTCATTTTTTTCGTGGTTTGTTTTAAGATTGGTTAATTCAGTTTGTGCCATTTTAATTAATTCTTGATCTGTGTTTTGATCTTGTAAGATTTTTTCTAGTTCAGTCTTATCTTTTTCATAAGTAATATATCTTTTTGCATCCTCCACTATTTCATTTAAATCTGAATATTCTTTTGATTTTTCAGCAAAAATTTTTTTATCAATTGTGCCAGAGGACAAATCTTTTTCTAAAATTGAATGTTTATTAATCAATTCCTTAATTGTTTTTTCAGGTATCATTTTTAGTTATTTTCTATTTCAGAGACTTTTTTTTCAACTTCACTGACTACTCTATTTATCATATCTTTAGTCAAAACTTTTTCTTTTTGCATACCAGATAGATAGAGCATATTATTTCCATTCCTGCCTCCCGTAATCCCTACATCTGTAAGAGCAGCCTCACCAGGGCCATTTACAACACATCCTATGACTGACAAAGTTATTGGTGTCTTAATATGAGAGAGTTTTTCCTCTAATAATTTAACAGTTTCAATCACCTCAAAACCCTGTCTCGCACAAGAGGGACAGGAAATAATTTTAACACCTCGATTACGTAAATTTAGGGATTTTAATATTTCATTTCCAATTTTTATTTCTTGAACTGGATCATCTGATAATGAAATTCTAATAGTGTCACCTATACCCTCTAAAAGTAGTGTTCCTATACCTATAGAAGACTTTATACTTCCAGAAACATAGCCCCCTGCTTCTGTGATCCCTAGATGAAGTGGGTAATCTATTGCTTTTGAAAGTTGTCTATAAGCTTGTATTGTCAAAAAAACATCTGATGATTTAACACTTACCTTTAAGTTAAAAAAATTTTCATCCTCTAAAATTTTGATATTTCTAATCGCACTTTCAACTAAGGCTTCGGGGCAAGGTTCTTTAAATTTTTCTAAAATATCTTTTTCTAATGATCCCGCATTTACTCCAACTCTAATTGAGCAATTGTAATCTTTTGCAGCTGCTATGACCTCTTTTATTTTTTTTTTATCACCAATATTTCCTGGATTTATTCTTAGACAGCTCGCTCCACTTTCAGCAGCCTCAATAGCTCTTTTATAGTGGAAATGAATATCAGCTATTATTGGCACATCCACATTTCTTACAATTTCTTTTAAAGCTTTTGATGAAGCCTCATCTGGACATGACACCCTAACTAAATCAGCACCTTCATTTTGAATTTCATTAATTTGTTTAATAGTAGCCTTCACGTCAGTTGTTAATGTATTAGTCATAGACTGGACTGATATAGGGTTATCACCACCTACTTTAACATTTCCTAAATTTATTGTTTTTGTTTTTCTTCTCTTAATATCTCTAAATGGTCTAATGCTCATCTTTATTTATCTAACTTAAATTCTTTATGTAAAACTATTAAAGCCTTTTTAACATCTTTACTGTTTATCAAAACTGAAATTTTAATTTCTGATGTTGAGATTACTTGTATATTGATATTTTTGCTTGATAAAGATTGAAACATTCTGAAAGTAACTCCAGGTGTAGTAATCATACCAACACCTATTATAGAGACTTTTGAAACCCCTTTTTCAAACAATATTTTTCTAAAATTAATTTTTTTGTTTTCATTAATTATTCTTTTTGTTTTGTTGAGGTCATCTGTTTTTATAGTAAAAGTAAGATCAGTTTCCTTGCCATTAGCTGAAATATTTTGAACTACCATATCCACATTTATCGAATTAATTGACAATGGTTTAAAAATAGATGCTGCAACACCTGGCTTATCTTTTACCCCAACTAAAGTTACTTTTGAGTCATTGTGGGTAGAAGAAATTCCAGTAATAATTCTATTTTTTATAATATTTGATTTTTTGGTAATTAACGTACCAGGTTTATTGGTAAAGGATGACTTAACCTCAATATCAATTCTATTTAATCTAGCATCTTGAATTGAAACTGGTTGCATAACTTTTGCACCTAAAGATGCCATTTCTAACATTTCTTCATAAGAGATAACTTTAATTTTTTTTGCCTTATTTAATTTATTGGGATCAGTTGTAAATACACCTTCAACATCAGTGTAAATTATACATCTTTTAGCTTTAAAAAACTTTGCAAGCATTATAGCACTTGCGTCTGATCCCCCTCTGCCAATTGTTGTAATTCTGTTTTCTTTATTTATTCCCTGAAAACCAGCAACTATTGGAATCCCTCCATCTTTTAAGTATTTAATAATTTTATTTTTGTTTATTTGATAAATTCTAGAGTTTTTATAAGGACCATTGGTATATATTGGTAACTGCCATCCTAACCAAGATCTAGATTTAAATCCATTATTGATTAATCTTCCTGCTATAAGAGAACAGGCCATTTGTTCACCAGAAGAAACTAAAACATCGTGCTCATGTTCAGAAAAATTTCTACTTAGTAGACTGGATTTTTTAATTAACTCATTTGTCACACCACTCATTGCTGATGAAACCACGATAACTTTGTATTTTTTTTTTCTAAAATCACCAATAATACGGCAAACTTTTTTAATCTTTTCTATTGTCCCAACTGATGTCCCACCAAATTTAAGTACTACAATTTTCATGATAAAATATTATCTTAAAGTTAAAATATATTGATAAAATACATCTTGAATATAAAGTCAAATTTCTAATGAAAAATAACACAATAAATAAAGAAGAAATAGAAAAATTTTCAAAAATTGCAGAAGAATGGTGGAATCCAATAGGTAAATTTAAACCATTGCACAAATTTAATCCCATAAGGATTTCGTATATTAGAGATAATATAACTAGCTCTTTTAAACTTAAGAATAAAAGAAAACCTCTCGAAAATGTTAAAATTTTAGACATAGGCTGTGGAGGAGGATTGTTATCTGAACCAATGAGGAGATTGGGTGCTGAGGTGGTTGGCATTGATGCTTCAGAAAAAAATATTCAAATTGCAAAACTACATGCCAAAAAAAATGGTTTAAATATTAAGTATCATTGCACTTCTCCAGAAAATTTTATTACAAATACAAAATTTGATGTGATTTTAAATATGGAAATCGTTGAGCATGTTGAGGATGTAGATCTTTTTTTAAAATCATGTGCTAAACTTTTAAAGAAAGGGGGCATAATGTTTGTTGCAACAATTAATAAAACTCTAAAATCTTATGTATTTGCAATTATAGGTGCAGAATATATTATGCGGTGGCTTCCTATCGGAACTCATGAATGGGAAAAGTTTGTGATACCAGAAGATCTAACTAAAATTTTAAAAAAATATAATCTATCTCTGGAGAAATTAAACGGGATGAAATTCAATTTAATAAAAGATCAGTGGTCTATTAGTTCAGACAAGTCTGTCAATTATATTGGAAAATTTATTAAAGATTAGTTACTTTTGTCTTCTATCCATGGTATTATTTCTGTTTTAACACCTTCTTCCTTAAGTTCTTTAATTTCTTCTTTTGTAGCCTCTCCATAGATACCTTTATTATTTTTTTTACTATTGTAGTGAATAGATCTTGCCTCATATGCAAAATTTTTTCCCACAAACTCGAAATTATTTTTAATAAATTTTTGGTATTCTTTAATTTTATTGGTAATTTTTTTTAATTTCAAATTTTGATTGTCGAAACTTTTTGAAATAGGTTTATTTATAAATTTTGGTGCCATCAATGATTTTTCTACTTTCTGTGAATTACAAACATGGCAATTTAACAAATTTTTTTTTTTGAGTTTCTCATATTCTTTTGATGAGGCAAACCAACTATCAAATGAGATTTCACAATTTTTACAATTGAGTTTGTATTTGATCATAATTAATACTTAATAATTCTTTTTCAAAATTCAATCAAATTTATCTTAACTTCTGTAATCTGCATTAATTTCAATATATTTTTTAGTTAGATCCATTGTATATGCTGTAAAATTTTTTGATCCACTTGAGATATTTACAAAAATATCAATACTATTATTTTTCATATACTCTGCAGCTTCTTCCTCTATATAATTAGGATTAACTTTACCATTTTGAACTATTGTTATAGTTCCAAATTTAATAGATAATTTTTCATAATTTAGATGAACACCAGCTTTTCCTATTGCCATAATAATTCTTCCCCAATTGGGATCTTCACCAGCTATTGCTGTTTTTACTAAAGGAGAATTAGATATCGAAAAGGCAATTTTTTTAGCTTCTATATCATTCTTACAGTCTTGAACATTAACTGTAATAAATTTAGATGCTCCTTCTCCATCGGCTACAACTCTCTTAGCTAAATTTAACAAAACTTTATTTAATGCATTATCAAAATCTTTAAGTTTTTCATCGTTTAAACTGTTTATTTTAGAATGTTTTGATTTTCCTGTTGAAAAAATAGAAACCATATCATTTGTACTAGTATCACTATCGCAACTAATTGCATTAAATGTTGTAGCTATATTTTTCTTTAAAAGTTTCTTTAAGATATCATTTTTAATATCTGCATCTGTAAATATATAACCTAAAGTAGTCGCCATATTTGGTTGGATCATCCCAGAACCTTTTGCAACTCCAAATATTTTTATCTCATTATTTCCAATGAAACATTTTTCCATTGCCATCTTTGGTTGAGTATCAGTTGTCATTATTCCTAAAGCTGCTTTCATCCAAACTAATTTATTTTGTGTGTATCTTATTTTATTTATCAATTCAGGAATTTTTGATTTTATTTTATCTTCTGGAAAATTCTCTCCAATTGTGCCAGTACAACCAAAAAGTACCTCTTTTGATTTAATTTTTTTTGGTTCATCTTCATCTTCTTTTTGTTTTTCTGTTAATTTTTGAGAAGTTATCTCAGCAATTTTTTCTAAACTTTTGTAACCTTGCTTTCCTGTAAAACAGTTGGCATTTCTTGTATTAACTAATAATGAAAATATTTTTTTGGCTTTTTGATTTAAATTCCATTTAATATTTTCTGATATTATTTTTGACTGGGTGTATACTGAGGCACTATTTGCCCCATCCCTAAAATAAAACATAACTAAATCATCTCTCGAATTATTGTATAAATTTGCGCTAACTGTTGAAATTGATACACCATCAATATGATCTAAATCTTGAAATTCCATCATTCTCTTACTTTTTGATTTTGAAGATAAAAAATTAGTTAAATTAATACCCATAGTATTTAAAATAATTATTTCATAATTATATTAAAGGATATATGTAAATAATATATCAAAAAGTCATGTTAAATCCTCTCAACTTATTCTCAAAATTCATAAAATCTAGCAATCAAAGAGAATTAGATAGAATAGAAAAAATTGTTAAAAAAATTAATTCTTTAGAAGAGACTACAAAAAAACTAGCTGATTCGGATTTTCCAAAAAAAACTCTTGAATTGAAACAAAAAATTAAAAATGGTGAAACTCTTGATCAGATACTTCCTGAGGCTTTTGCTCTTGTAAGAGATGCCTCTAGAAGAATGAGGAAAGAAAGACATTTTGATGTTCAATTGGTTGGTGGTGTAGTTTTGCATCAAGCCAAGATTGCTGAGATGAAAACTGGAGAGGGTAAAACTTTAACTATAACACTCGCTGCATATTTGAATGCTCTCTGTGAAAAGGGTGTACATATAGTCACTGTAAATGATTATTTGGCCAAAAGAGACTCGCAAGAAATGGGAATTATATATAATTTTCTTGGGCTTACATCTGGTTATATAAATAATGATCAAGATGATCAGCAAAGAAAAAAAAATTATAATTGTGACATAACTTATGCAACTAACAGCGAGCTTGGATTTGATTATTTAAGAGACAATATGAAATATTCAAATGAAGAAATGGTTCAAAGAGAACATTTTTTTTCAATTGTGGATGAAATAGATTCTTGTTTAATAGATGAAGCTAGAACCCCTTTAATAATCTCAGGTGAGGCAGAGGATAGAACTACTCAGTATCTTGCTATTGATAAATTAATAAAAAACTTAAATGAAAAAGATTATGAAATAGATGAAAAAGAAAAAAATATTCTTCTTACTAATGAAGGAATAAATAATGTTGAAAAAATTTTTTCAAATGCTGGTATACTAAAAAATAATAATTTTTATGATCCTGAAAACTTAAGTTTAGTTCATCATGTTAATCAAGCTTTAAGAGCCAATCATTTATTTCAAAAAGGTAAAGATTATATTATTCAAAATGATGAGTTAAAAATTATTGATGAATTAACTGGTAGAATTTTAGAAGGAAGAAGATTTGGGGATGGTCTCCATCAAGCCCTAGAAGCTAAAGAGAGAATCCATATTGCAGTGGAGAATCAAACTTTAGCATCAATTACATATCAAAATTATTTCAAGCTTTATAAAAAAATTTCTGGTTGTACAGGTACCGCTGTAACAGAGTCTCAAGAATTTTTTGAAATATATAATTTACCAGTAGTGGTGATTCCAACTAACAAAAAGATGATTAGAAATGATTTTAATGATCAAATTTTTAGAACTGAGAGTGAAAAAAATAATGCTATTGTATTAAAGATAAAAGAATGTCACAAAAAAGGTCAGCCATTATTAGTATTTACATCAAGTGTAAATAAATCTGAAATATATTCTAATCTTTTAAAAATAGAAAATATTAAACATCAGGTACTGAATGCAAAAAACCATGAGAACGAAGCGGAAATAATTGCTAATGCTGGAAAAGAAAATTCTGTAATAATTACAACTAGTATTTCTGGTAGAGGGGTAGATATTCAACTAGGTGGAAAGAAAGGATCGATAGATGAAGATCATCTTAAAATAAATAAGGAGAAGATAAAATCTCTTGGAGGTTTATATGTGATTGGCACCGAAAGAATGGAGTCTCGTAGAGTAGATAATCAGGCTAGAGGAAGATCGGGAAGACAAGGTGATGAAGGAAACTCAATTTTTTATGTAAGTCTCGAAGATGATTTAATGAGAATTTTTGGATCAGAGTCTATGAATAATATTTTAGAAAAACTTGGTTTGAAAGATGGTGAAAGTATTGACCACCCTTGGATAAACAAAGCATTAGAGAGAGCACAACAAAAAGTTGAGGCAAGAAACTTTGATATTAGAAAGACTTTAATAAAATTCGATAATGTATTGAATGACCAAAGATATGTAATTTTTTCTCAAAGAAAAGATGCTATGAATAGTGATAAAATTTTTCAATATTCTATAGATTTTTTAAATGAGATAATTGAAAGTTTAATACCATTAAAAATACTGAAAAAATCTAATCCCAAAAACTCTGATTTTGACAATAAGATTAAGGGGATTTTGGGTAAAGATTTTTTAGAGTCTGATTTAAAAAGATTGAATGAATGTAGTGATAAAGAGCTAAGAGAAATATTAAATATAAAATTTAATGAATCTAGAGATGAAAGAATTAAACTTTTAGGTGAAGAACAAGCAAAAGATATTGAAAAAAGAATTTTCTTACAATCAATTGATATCAATTGGAAATCACATATTCAATATTTAGAGCAATTAAGACAAGTTATAGGACTAAGATCTTATGGACAGAGAGATCCTTTAGTTGAGTATAAAAAAGAAGCATTCTATTTATTTGAAAATTTATTAAATAAATTAAAATTAGACTTTATAACAATTTTAATGAATTTAAAAATAGTTCAGGAAGCTTCAAGTGTAGAGAAGACTAAAATTAATTCAAATGATCCCAAATGTTTATTGGTGATAAATGAGGGTAAAAAGATTTCTAGAAATGAAAAATGTGAAGCAACAGGAAAAAAGTTTAAAAACTGTTGTGGTGCATTATAAAAAATAAATTAGTGAAGTTAATAAAATTACTGACACTCCAAGAGCTATAATCAATGTTTTTTTTGATTTAAAAATTTGATTAAAATTTTTATCTAATCTTGAAGTGCTTAAGTTATCTAAATTAGTTGTGAAGCCTTTACCTCTACCAATTTTTAAAAATTTATTTTTTCTATCATTATAAATTTCTTCTGGTGTCATTGATTTAAAGCCCTCTAAATTTTGACTGATTGATATTTTTAAATTTCCAAGCATTAAATTTTTATCCCTATGTGCCCCACCAAGAGGTTCGGGAATTATCTCATCAATGATTTCCAAATTTAATAGGTCTTTTGCTGAGAGTTTCATTGCTTTAGCTGCATCTAACATTTTTTTTGGATCTCTCCATAAAATAGTGGCACATCCTTCAGGTGAAATCACAGAATAAATTGCATTTTCTAACATTGCTACTTTATTAGAAGATGCTAAAGCAATTGCCCCTCCAGAACCACCTTCCCCAATTATTATAGCAATTGTGGGAACTTTTAATTTCATACAGCATTCAATTGATTTAGCTATAGCTTCTGCTTGACCTCTTTCCTCTGCTCCTACGCCCGGATAAGCTCCGGGAGTGTCAATAAATGATATTATTGGTAAGTTAAATTTATTAGCTAATTCCATTAAACGAATTGTCTTCCTGTAACCTTCGGGTCTCATCATCCCAAAGTTTCTTTTTATTCTAGAGTCTAAATCATCTCCTTTTTCTTGCCCTATAACTAAAACTGATTGACCTTCAAATTTAGCAAAACCAGTTAGCACTGAATTATCTTCACCATAATGTCTATCACCAGATAGTGGAATAAAATCCTCAAACAAATTATCAATAAAAAATTTTGATTTTGGTCTATCTTCATGTCTAGCTACCATTGTAGTTTGCCATGGATCAAGATTAGAATAAATCATTTCCAATTTTTCATCTAGGTCACTTTGAATTTTGGAAATTTTTTGTGTGTCGACCTCAGAAACTCCACTTTGATTAAAAGGGTCTTTTAATTTTTCTATTTCTGTTTCTAATTCCTTAATATCAGTTTCAAAATTGAGATAATTTTTCATGTAAAATTTTGATAATACATAAGTATGGAAATTGACAAGAAAATGTCAATGCTACTATTAAATATTTGACTTAATTTTACAAGAGTTTTAGATATATTATAATGAGCAAGAAATACCAAAACGTTAACAATCTTAAAGTTTCTGATGTTTTATTGTCATTTGTAAATGATGAATTGTTAAAAGAAACTTCAATTTCCTCAGAAAAATTTTGGCACGGATTTGATAATATAGTTCATGAATTATCACCACTAAATAAAAAATTAATTGAAAAAAGAGAAATTTTACAAAAAAAAATAGATGATTGGCATATTAAAAATAGAGGAGCTGAAATTAAAATTGAAGAATATAAAAAATTTTTAAAAGAGATTGACTATTTAAAGGATGAAGGATCTGACTTCAAAATTGAAACCAGTAATGTGGATGATGAAATTGCTCAAATAGCGGGGCCACAATTAGTAGTGCCAATAATGAATGCTAGGTATACCCTCAATGCTGCCAATGCAAGGTGGGTAAGCTTATATGATAGCCTTTATGGAACAAATATAATTGAGTCTGAAGAAGGTGGAAGTGAAAGATATGATCCTAATAGAGGGCAAGAAGTAATAAAATATGTAAGAGAATTTTTTGATAGATGTATTCCAATTCAAGGAACGAGCTGGAAAAATATTGCAGCTTTAAAAATAATTAACAAAGAACTTGTTATTTTTAAAGATGATTATGAATATAAATTAAAAGATAAAAGTAAATTTATAGGCCACAGAGGTGATGCAAATAAACCCGAAGCAGTAATAATCAAAAATAATAATCTACATTTTGAAATAATAATTAATCCTAAAGCATTTAGTGCTGCTCATGATATTGCAGGAATAAGCGATGTTATTGCTGAGTCAGCTGTTTCAACAATTTGTGATAATGAAGATAGTGTAGCAGCTGTTGATGCTGAAGATAAGGTTGCTTGCTATCGAAACTGGTTGGGATTGATGAAAGGTAATTTAAAAATTCAATTTGAAAAAAATGGAAAAAATTTAGAGAGAAAACTTAACCCAGATCGAAGTTATATCTCAAAAGAAGGTATTGGTTTAAAATTGCATGGTAGAAGTTTACTTTTAATAAGAAATGTAGGCCACCTTATGACTAATTCATCTATAATTTTGAAAGATGGAAATGAAATTCCAGAAGGAATTATGGATGCGTTTTTAACAACCGCATGTGCTCTTCATGATTTAAAGAAAAAAAGAAATTCAAGAAAAGGGTCTGTTTACATCGTAAAACCTAAAATGCATGGTCCTGAAGAAACAAAATTTACTGACTTAATCTTTTCTAAAGTTGAAGAGCTGCTTGGATTAGAAAGATATACTTGCAAGATAGGTATAATGGATGAAGAAAGAAGAACCTCAGCAAATTTAAAAGAATGCATCAGAACCTTAAAAAATAGAGTTTTTTTTATTAATACAGGTTTTTTAGATAGAACAGGAGATGAGATGCATACATCAATGGAAGCTGGGCCTATGATTAAAAAGGGAGATATGAAATCATCTAAATGGATTTCAGCTTATGAAAATAACAATGTGGATATTGGTCTAAAATGTGGTTTTTCTGGTAAAGCACAAATTGGCAAAGGTATGTGGGCTATGCCAGATAAAATGAAAGAAATGATAGACGAAAAAATTAATCATTTAAAAGCTGGTGCTAATTGTGCTTGGGTACCTTCTCCTACTGCTGCTTCTTTACATGCTCTCCACTATCATCAGATAAATATTTTTGATGAGCAAAAGAAAATTCAAGCTAGAGAACAAGCTAAAATAAACGATCTTTTAGAAATTCCTATTGCTGATAGACCCAATTGGTCTGTAGATGAAATTAACTCTGAAATTTCAAATTCTGCACAAACATTATTAGGGTATGTAGTTCGATGGATAGACCAAGGAGTTGGATGTTCAAAAGTTCCAGATATTAACAATGTAGGATTGATGGAAGATAGGGCAACCTTAAGAATTTCCTCACAACACATAGCGAATTGGGTACATCATGGAGTTACAACAAAAATTCAGGTTTTAGAAATAATGAAAGAGATGGCCAAAATTGTAGATAAACAGAATGAAAATGACAAAAATTATGAAAAAATGAGTGACAATTATGAAAAATCTATAGCATTTAAAACTGCTTGTGATTTAATTTTTAAAGGAAAAGAGCAACCATCTGGGTATACAGAGCCACTTCTGCATTTAAATAGAATTTTAAAAAAATCTAATCAGAATTAGAATTTAATTTTGACCTATTTTTGAAAGCTGAAAATAAAGTTCCATCATCTAAACTTTCAATCTCTCCTCCTACTGGCAATCCTTGAGCGAGTTTTGTGACCTTAACTTTTGTATTTTTAAGACTATCTTGAACATAATACGCAGTAGTTTGACCTTCAACAGTTGCACTAGTTGCTAAAATTACTTCTTCAATATTGTCTCTATTAACCCTTTCGACCAATGAATTAATCAAAAGATCTTCCTTTCTCTGGCCCACAGAGGTAATCGTACCACCTAAAATATGAAAGTATCCTTGAAAAATATTTGAAGTTTCAATTGACCATTGATCAGCAATATCTTCGACTACACAGATTTTTGTATATTTATTTTTTGAACTATCACAATTAATACAACCTGTTGAATTTGACTTTAATGATCCACAAGAATTACATCTATTAACATTCTTATAAACGGTGGCCAATACATTAGCTATTGGCTTAACCAATTCATCACGATTATTAATTAATTTTAAAACAATACGTTTAGCTGATTTAGGACCCAAACCTGGAAGTCTAGAAATTAATTTTATAAGTTCTTCAATCTCACTAATATTTTGCATTTACTATAAAGGCCATTTAAAACCAGGTATTCCAAAACCTCCTGTGGCTTTTGAAATTTCCTCTGAAGTTTTTGATTTAAGCTGAGATTTAGCATTGTTATGTGCTGCAACAATCAAATCTTCTATTATAGCTTTGTCCTCATGCATAATTTCATCAGATAACTTAATTGTTTGCATCTCTCCTTCTCCATCTAGAGTTATTTTTACCGAATTTGATCCTGAAACCCCCTCAACTCTTATTTCTTTAATTTTTTTTTGACTTTCTTTCATTTTTGCTTCCAACTCTTTAGCCTTATCTAAAATTTTACTAAAATCAGTCATGATCATTACCTTTGTCTTTTGACTCAACGTTTATTAATTCAGCATCAGGAAAATTGTTAATCACATCTTTATAAATTTCCGAGTTTTTAGAGTCGTTAATTAATTTTTCTTTAATATTTTTTTGCTGATCTTTTATAGACCTTTCACCCTTTAACTTACTGAATGTAATTATCCATCTTTCATTAGTCCATTCAAAAAGTTTAGATGATAATTCTTTTACAAATTCTTTATTTAAACTTTCGTTAAAAGATATTTCAATTCTATTGTTTTCAAACTTTACAAGATTAACATTTTTTTCAAGCTCATATTTTAATTTTATTTCTTTTTTATTTGAACAAATCTCAATTAAATCATTGAATGACCTAATGATAAGATTTTGACTAGCTTTAATTTCAGATTGAACTTCTGGCTTACTTTTCTCTTCTTGAGATATATTTTTAATTTGATTAATCATTTTAGAAGAAATATCGATTTCTTTATTTTCAATGGAACTATCAACCTTTATATCATCTTCAATCTTATTTTTGAGCTTTAAAGAATTAAGATGAATCAGCCTTATCAAAAACATTTCAATCGATAGATTTTGATTTAAAACAATATCAAGCTCTTCAAGAGTTTTTATAGTGAACTGCCAAAATAAAATTAGTGTTTGACTTTCTAGACCATTAGAAATTTCTTTGATTTTTGCAAAATCATCATCATTTAAAGAAAAATTTGTACTTTCTAGACTTAACGAATTTATATTTTTAAAATAATAAAGTAGTTCTAAAAAATCATTAATAAAAATTTTTGGTTCTACTCCCTGGTCATAAATTTTTCTATAAATCGAAATAACCTTTTTTTCATTTCCTTCAAAAATTAGTTTAAAGAGATCTATTAGTTGTGACTTATCAAAATAACCAAAAATTTTTTGAGCTGCTTTTAAGTCTAATTCAGTCCCTTTATCCAAACTTAATAGAGCCCTATCTAATAGAGATAAGGCATCTCTAACTGAACCTTCTGATATTTTTACTATTAAACTTAAAGCTTCATCTGAAACTTTACCATTTTCTTTATCTTTAATTTTTTTTATAAATTCAAATAATTCAGATGATTTTATTCTTGATAAATCAAATCTTTGGCATCTTGATACTACTGTAATTGGAATTTTTTTAATTTCTGTTGTGGCAAAAATAAATTTAAGATATTCAGGTGGTTCTTCTAATGTTTTTAACAAAGCATTGAATGCTTGTTTGCTCAACATATGAACTTCATCAATTATAAAAATTTTGTATTTTGCTATAGTGGGTCCATATCTTGAGAATTCAATTAAATCCCTCACATCATCAACACCAGTTTTACTTGCAGCGTCCATTTCCAAAACGTCTATATGATTTGAATTAGTTATGGCATCACAGTTTTCGCATTTTGTTTTGCATTGATTATCTGCTGCTCTTGGACAGTTAATAGACTTTGCAACTATTCTTGCGATTGTTGTTTTTCCTATTCCTCTAATTCCAGTAAATAAGTATGCATTAGGTATTTTGTCAGCTTTAATGGAATTTCTGATAGTTTCTGAAACAACGTCTTGACCAATAAGATCCTCAAAAATCTGAGGCCTATATTTTAAAGCTAATACTTTAGAATTATTATTCATATTAATTTCATTAAGGAGACTAGAACCTGAATAACTGTCTCTACGACTGCTTCCGTTAAGATCTGGTCGGGTTCAAGCAGCACCCACCTCTAGCCTCCAAAAGTATTATAGCAGTAATAATTTCTAGTCTACAAGAAAAGAATAAAATTTTATTTTTCTCGATGTTTGTCAGCTTCAAAAACACCTAGGACGTGAAAATCTTGACAATGCAATCCTAATTCCTCTAAAGATTTTTGTACTTTTCGATCTTCAATATGACCATCTAGATCACATAAAAAAAAGAAAGAATCAAAACTATTTTTTTCAGGATAGCTTTGTAATTTTGTTAAATTTACTCCATTAATAGCAAATCCACCTAAAGATTGATATAAAGCTGCAGGTTTACTTTTTAATTTAAATAAAAATGAAGTTATATATTTTTTTTTACCAAACTCAGGTTGGGAGATATTTTTTCCCATAATTAAAAATCTAGTCAAATTTCCATTTTCATTTTCAATATTTTTTTTTATTACTTCTAAACCATAAGTTTTTGCACTAAGTGAAGATGCAATTGCTGCTTTTTTTTTATCTTTATCTTTTGAAATCATTTCAGCTGATCCCGCAGTATCTGCTCTTACATGTTCAACTAAATTATTTGTTTTTATAAATTTAGAACACTGAGATAATGCTTGACCATGCGAATAAACATCTTTTATATCAGAAATTTTTGTGCCAGGGATACCTAATAAATTATGTTCAATTTTTTGAAAATATTCTGAATAAATGTTAAGTCTGTATTCAAAAATCAAATACTCAATACCTATGTTGCCTGTAATTCTATTTGACTCAGGAATTATGATTTTAGAATTTGGGTCTTTTGATGCTTTCAAAAAACATTCATCAAAAGTTTTACACGGTAATATTTCTGCTTTAGGACTAATTGATAATGCTGCTAAATGTGAATATGCTCCAAAAGTTCCTTGAAAATATATTTTATTCATTTTGATTTATATTCCATTATTTTTTTTATGGCTACAAAATCCTCTTTAGTATCAACACCTATTGGAGAAGACTCTGCAAATGCAACATTAATCTTTATTTCATTATCCAGTGCTCTCAACTGTTCCAATTTATACTTAATTTCATTAACAGATTGATTAAGTGAAACAAATTTTTCAAGAGTATTTAATCTATAGCAATAGATGCCCAAATGTTTATAAATATTTTTAGGTTTATCATTAAGTTTTCTTGCAAAATTAATAGCCTCTGGAAATTGACTGTTATCTAAACTCTCTTTAGTAACAACTTTTACTACATTTAAATTATCATATGATTCTTGATCTATAATATTCGATGCTAAAGTACCCAATTCAAATTTTGTTTTAACCATTTGAGCGTGTAACTTTTGAATATCTGCCACATTCATTAATGGCTCATCCCCTTGAAGGTTCATAACTAATTCGACATCTGTTCTTCCAAGTTTTTGGATTGCTTCGTTTATTCTATCAGTGCCAGTTTTATGATTTTTATTAGTTAATATTGCCTGACCACCGTTTTTTTTTACATCATCAATAATTGCTTGATCTTGAGTTGCCACAAAAACCTCACCAATTTTTGTCTCCTCAGCCTTTTTAAAAACATGTGAAATTATTGATAAACCATTAATTTTAAGTAACGGTTTGCCTGGTAATCTGGTTGCTGACAATCTAGATGGAATAATAATTAATGTTTTCATTCTATTTTTTATTTAGTTTTAGATTATAAACAGAGGCAAAATTGTACATTAAAATATAAGCAATTTTTAATTTATAGTGTTATACGTTCAAAATATATTTTTATAAAATGGATTCTTTTGAAATTAATAAGGTGATTGCAGCTATTTTAATGGTTGCTTTGCTAATTATTGGATTAGGTAAGATTTCTGAAGTCGTTTTTCATGTTGAAAAGCCTGAAACCCCTGGCTACAGTGTTGAAGTAGATCAAATTACTACAGCTGTTGCTTCCACAAATGAAACGGCAGAAAAGGTAGTTGATATTGCTGCATTAATGTCAATGGGTGATGTTGCTAGTGGAGAAAAAATATTTAAAAAGTGTGCGGCCTGTCACTCTATTGTAAAAGGAGGGAAAAATAAAATTGGTCCAGCTTTGTATAATGTAGTTGGTAGAAAGGTTGGTGCTGTTAATGATTATAAATATTCAAAAGCACTAGCAGGTTATGAAAAGGCATGGACTTTTGAAGAACTTAATGGTTATCTTATAAAACCTGCTAAATGGATTAAGGGAACAAAAATGGCTTTTGCAGGACTAAGGAAAGAAAAAGATAGAGCTTCAGTTATCAAATATCTAAACCAAAATTCAGATAGTCCTTTATCTTTACCGTAATTTTCCAAAACAATACAACAAAATACTTTTTTGAACATGTACTCTATTGAGAGCTTGTTGCCAAACTTTCGATTGTTTGCTAAAAAAAACTTCCTCTTCTACCTCTGAGCCTCTTGGTAAACAATGTAAGAATATACAATCACTTTTTGCTTTTTTCATTAATTTTTTTGTAATCCTAAAATTTTTAAAATCATTTAATTTTTTCTTTTTGTTCACTTTATCATTTAAAGATATCACTTTATCTGAAAATATTACATCTGCTTTAAATACTGCTTTAGCTGCATTATCAAAGATATTAATTTTATTATTAAAATTCTTACCCCAATCTAATACTGGTTTACTAGGGGAATATTTTTTTGGACATCCAATACTTAATTGAAAGTTGAATTTTATAGAAGCTGCTATTAAACTATTTAGTACATTATTTGAGTCTCCTACCCATGCTATATTCATTTTTGATATTGGTTTTTTTTTAATTTCCTCTACCGTAAAAATATCAGATAAAACTTGAGTTGGGTGAGAAGAAGGACTTAAGCCATTTATTACTGGGATTTTAAGAAATTTTTTAAAATTTTCTAATTTTTCATCTTTATCTGTTCTTAACATAAAGCCATCAGCATAAGTTGATAAAATTTTTGCTGTGTCCCCTAGTGTTTCTCCTCCTGAACCTAAGTGAAGTTCATTGGCCCTCAAAGTTAATGTACCTCCCCCTAATTGCTTTATCGCTAAATAAAAACTCAGTCTGGTTCTTAAACTTGATTTTTCAAACATTTGAACAAGTAGCTTACCTTTTAGAGGAGATCCTTTGTCTGTCTCAAGAGTATTTAGTAGCTTTCTTTTTTTTTTTCTTTTTTTAGCATCTGATAAAATTTTTCTTAGATCTTTTGATGAGATATCTTTTAGATTTATAAAATGTTTCATTAGTTATATTTTGAACAAACCTTCATTATTATTTTAATAGCTTTATCAATTTCAGTTTTTTTTACATTTAGAGGAGGCAAAATTCTAACTACATTTTCAGCAGCTTTAATAGTTAAAAGTTTATTATCCATAAGTTGTTTTATAAATTTTGTTTGGTCTTTATAAAGTTGCAAGCCAATTAGAAAACCTTGACCTCTTACCTCTTTTATAATATTTGGAAACTTTTTTTTAATTTTCACTAAATGAATATGAAAGTATTTAGAGTTTGATTTAACTTTATTTAAAAAGCTTTTTTTTGATATAATATCTAAAGCTGTAATACCTACTTTCATCGCAAGTGGATTGCCCCCAAAAGTTGATCCATGTGTACCTGCAGTCATGCCAGAAGCAACTTTTTTATTCATTAAAACTGCCCCTATTGGAAATCCACCACCAATCCCTTTAGCAATAGGTACTATGTCTGGCTTAACTTTAGAGCTTTCAAATGCAAAAAAATCTCCCGTTCTACCTATTCCACATTGAACTTCATCTAATATTAATAAAATTCTTTTTTTGGTGCATAGTTTTCTTAATCCTCTTAAGCACCAATCTGGTATTTTTTTAATTCCGCCTTCTCCCATAATTGTTTCAACCATAATTGCAGCTGTTTTTTTTGTAATTAATTTTTTCAATTTTTTATGATCTCCAAAATTAAAATGGTCAAAACCTCCAACTTTTGGGCCAAAACCTTCTGTCATTTTTTTAGAACCACTAGC
>CABXVQ010000015.1:0-29076 GCA_902515605.1 uncultured Pelagibacteraceae bacterium | reverse complement strand
TTTGTTCTCCTAAAGAAAAAGTATATGGTTTTAATAAAGATGATATCAACTATTGGATGCCAGTTGATCAATATATAGGAGGAGTAGAGCATGCAATTTTACATTTGCTGTATTCAAGATTCTTTATGCAAGCGCTATCTCATAATAATGATGAATTTAATATATTAGAGCCATTTGAAGGTCTCTTTACTCAGGGTATGGTATGTCATGAAACATATAAAGATTCAGATAATAATTGGATAAGTCCTGATGAAATTGAAACTATAGATGGTAAGAAGTATTTAAAGAATGATAAATCTAAAATGGTCAAAGTTGGTCCATCAGAATCTATGTCAAAATCGAAAAAAAATACGATTGACCCAGAGAATATTATTACAAACTATGGTGCTGACGCAGCGAGATTATTTATTTTATCTGATAGCCCGCCAGAAAAAGATGTGCAGTGGTCAGAGGAAGGCATTATTTCTTCTTTTAAATTTATTCAAAAATTATGGAATTTACATGAAAAAATTTTAGATGAAGCAAACAAAGATCATAAAAAAAACAATAACAACGCGATAGAGAAATATACTAATAAATTTTTAAAAGATATAACTCATAATCTTGAGAATTTTAGTTACAACAAATTAATAGCAAATTTACATGAAATGTATTCTTTTATGTACAAGCAAATTCAAGAGCCTTATACAAAAATAACTTTAATAGAAAATTATAAAAAAATTTTAATTGTAATGACCCCAATTGTTCCTCATTTTTCTAATGAGTGCTTAGATGTTCTAGATATCAAAGATTCGAAATGGCCTAAATACGATGAATCGATATTGAAAGAGAATATAATCAATATAGTTGTTCAAATTAATGGAAAAAAAAGAGGTTTAGTAAAGACTGAATTAAATATTACTGAAGAAAAATTATTTGAAATAATTAAGAATGATGAGACATTAGCAAAATATTTAAATACAAAAGATCATAAAAAAAGAATTTATATCAAAAATAAATTAATAAATATAATTATATAAAATGTTTAAAAAAATTTTAACACTTGTTTTTATATTAAATTTTTTATCAAGTTGTGAATATAAACCAATTTATTCGAGTTCTAATAAAGCAAATTATCGGATTATCATAACAGATCTTTCGGGTGATAAAAATTTAAACAAATATATTATAGAGAATCTTAAAAGAAATAGTCAAAAAAATTCTGTTGAGATAATAAGTATCAAAATTAATAGTAAATATTCGAGAGAAGTTCTGGCGAAAAATACTCTTGGTTCAACAACTGATTATCAAGCTAGGGCTATTACTAAATTTGAAATCAATAAAAATGAAATTATAGAGCAATTAGAAGTTAGCGAAAAATTTATCTATCAAAAAATTTCAGATAGTTATGAAGAGAAATCATATGAACAAACCATTAAAAGAAATCTTGCATCTTCTATATCTCAAAAACTAATTATGAGATTATCAATTGTAAAATGATAGTTAAGCCCTACGAGCTGGATAAAATAAAAAATGATTTAAAAATTTTCTTATTCTACGGTAAAAATGAGGGATTAAAAAAACTTTACATAAGTCAATTATTAAAAAAAAATGAGAATAGCAATGTTATTAAATATGACGAAAAGGAAATATTGGATAATGAAAATATATTTTTTGAAAATATTTTATCTAATTCATTATTTGAGAATGAAAAAAATATAGTTATAAATCGCGGTACAGATAAAATTTCTGAAATCATCATAGATTTAATAGCACGAAATATTAATGGTGTTACAGTTATAATCAATGCTAGTGTATTAGAAAAAAAATCTAAACTTAGAAAATTATTTGAAAAAGAAAAAAGTCTAGCCTGTATAGCTACCTACCAAGATACAAATGAAATTCTTTCAAATTTAGCACTAGCCTTTTTTAAAAAAATAAAGATTTCAATATCGCAGCAGAATATAAACCTTATTGTTGATAAATGTGGTGGAGATAGACTTAATCTAGAAAATGAATTAGAAAAAATTAAAATTTATTTAACAGAAAAGAAAAGTATTTCTACAGAAGAGATTTCAAAGTTAATAAATTTGAGTGAAAATCATACTTTTTATGAACTGATAGACAATTGTTTAGCTAAGAACACAAATAAAACTGTAAATATTTTAAATGAAAATAACTTTTCAAATGAAGACTGTATAATAATTTTAAGAACATTTTTATTGAAAGCAAAAAAAATTTTAAATTTATCTATAGAATATGAGAAAAACAAAGATATTAATCAAACAATTAATTCAGCAAAACCTCCTATCTTTTGGAAGGAAAAAGATATTGTCAAAACACAACTGAATAAATGGAAACCAGAGAAAATAAAGGAGCTGATTTATCATATTAATGATATAGAGCTTCAAATTAAAAAAGATTATAATAACTCTATTTTATTGGTTACAGACTTTATTCTCAACCAAGAATATACGGAGATTAATAATTAGATTTAATTATATCAATTATTTTATTTAGTTGATCAATATCATGATAGGCAAACGTTATCGATCCTTTGTTATTTTTACTATTCTTTATTGAAACATTTAAGCCAATTTTATCTGAAATAGAATTTTCAAGATCTTGAATATTTGGATCTGATGATTTTATAAAGGAAGTCTTTTTCTTTCTAAAAATTTTGACAAAATTTTCAGACTGTCTAACAGAAAGTTTTTTTTCAATGATTTTATTGGCTATGAAATAAGCATTATCCAGACCAACTAATACTTTAGCATGTCCTGCACTAATCTTTTTTTCTTCTATGAACTTCAATACTTCATTTGGTAAGGTTAATAATCGAAGTGAATTTGTTATATAGCTCCTACTTTTTCCAATAAACTTTGATACTTTCTCTTGATCATACGAAAACTCATCTATTAATCTTTTGTATCCCTGAGCTTCTTCAAGCGGATTTAGATCGTGTCTTTGTACATTCTCAACTATTGCGAATTCTAAAGATTTTAAATCATCCGCTTCAGTCAAAACAACTGGAATATCATGTAAGCCCGCTTTACTTGCAGCTAACCATCTTCTTTCACCAGCAATAATTTCATATTTTAAATTATCTGTATTCGATTTTCTTACAATGATTGGTTGGATTACACCTCTTTCTTTTATAGAATTTGTAAGATCTTCTAGGTTTTCTGCATCAAAATTTTTTCTAGGTTGATATTTGTTTGGGATTATTTCACTTAATAATAACTTATTTGTTTTTGTTTCAACTTTCGTTTCTCCAATTAATGATGATAATCCTCTTCCTAGTCCTTTTTTAATTGTATTCATTACGCAGCACTCCCCATTTCATTTTCTTGGTTAATGAATTCATCTGTGAAACTGTAATATGATTTACTTCCAGGACAATTTTTATCATAAATGAGAACTGGCATACCATGAGATGGGGCTTCGGATAACCTTACATTTCTAGGAATAACTGTTTGATAAACTTTGTCTTTAAAGTAATCTCTTGCTTCTTGTTCGACTTGGGACGACAGTTTATTTCTTCTATCATACATTGTTAAAAGGATCCCCTGAATTTTTAATTCTGGATTTAAGTTAACTTTTATACGTTCTATAGTTTTCATTAACTGAGTTAAACCCTCCAAAGCAAAGAATTCAGTTTGGAGAGGTACCAATAAGGAATTAGAAGATACTAATGCCATTACTGTCAATAAACTTAGAGAAGGAGGGCAGTCTATGAGGATATAGTCATACAAAGCTCTAGAATCATTTAAATATGCGGTTAATTTACTCTTCAAAATAAAGGCCCTATCATTATCACCAGCTGTTTCAACTTCCAATCCAGATAAATCAACATTCGAAGTTATTAAATCTAAATTTTGAAACTTAGTTTTCTTAATCACATTAGAAATTGACATTGTTCCATTTAAAATTCCATAAATAGTTTGATTAGACTGTTCAACATTAGAAAGTCCTAAACCTGTAGTGGCATTTCCTTGTGGATCAAGATCAATTACTAAAATTCTTTTACCTTGTTGAGATAAAGCAGAAGCTAGGTTGATCACTGTTGTTGTTTTTCCAACCCCACCCTTTTGATTTATTATTGAAATTATTTTCATAAAATTTTTTTTCTAATTTTTTGTATATTTAATATAAATGACTCATCATTAGTTAAACTTTTTTTTACTTCGTAATCTAAATCCCATTCTTTTAATGTTTCATTTAAAATTTTTTTTCCACTACTACCCATAAAAAAAATTATATTTTTATATTTTTTAAAATTTTCTCTAACCAAATTGAGAATTACTGGCATAGGTTTAAAGGCTCTTGACATTATTGTTCCTGTTTCAATATTTTTAACTGTAAAAATATCTTTGTGAATTATCTCTGTGTTCAAATTCAATTTTTTTGACACTTCTTTTAAAAAAACGCACTTATTACGGCTTTTTTCATAAAGATTAATTTTCATAGTATTTTTAATTTTTTTCATTGCTATCGCTACTATTAATCCCGGCATACCTCCTCCAGTACCTAAATCACAGGTTGTATTACTATTTAAATCAACAAAATCAACTATTTGTGCTGAATCAAGTATATGGCGTTCCCTAATAACCTCTTTTTCATCAGTTTTTTTGCTGATTATGTTTATTTCCTTATTTTTCTCTTGGATCATCAAAATTAGATGCTCAAGATCATTACAAGTTTCACGTGAAACATTTAGATTAGGAATTTTTGAGTAAGAATTTAAAATTACATTATCCATTAAGCTATATGCTTAATAGACCTTCTTTTGACATGTGACAACAAAATATATACGGCTGCAGGTGTGATTCCATCAATTCTTAGAGCTTGACCAAGTGTTTTAGGTCTTATTTCCTTAAATTTAGCCTTAACTTCGTTAGAAAGACCAGAGAATTGATCGTAGTCAATATTATCTGGAATTGATAGATTTTCATCCCTTTTAAATGCAATAATATCTGCCTTTTGCTTTTTTAAATAACCCCTATAATGACAGTTAATTTCAATTTGTTGATCGATCTCAAAACCATGGTTTAGAGTTTCTGGCCATATCTCCCTAATTTTTCTCATATTTACATCTTTTTGAGTCAAAATTTCCTCAGCTGTTCTAAAAACACCGTCTTTCGCTATCTTTATACCAAATTTGTTTGCTTTAGATGGAGAAATATTCAAATTAACCATTTGCACGGAGATTTTACTTAATTTTTCAAATTTATCCTCAAATAAATCTTTTCTCAACTTTGAAATCAATCCAATCTTTATTCCTTTATGAGTTAGTCTCAAATCTGCATTATCAGATCTAAGACTTAACCTGTATTCAGCTCTAGATGTAAACATCCTATATGGCTCTGCTACACCTTTTGTTACTAGGTCATCGATCATAACTCCAATATAAGCATCAGATCGATCCAAAATAAAAGGTTCTTTATTTTTTAGGGAAAGAGCTGCATTAATCCCAGCTACAAGACCTTGAGCAGCTGCCTCCTCATATCCTGTAGTTCCATTAATTTGTCCTGCAAGATATAAATTCTTTATTTTTTTTGTCTCTAATGTCAAAAAAAGCTCTCTAGGGTCAATATAGTCATATTCTATAGCATATCCTGGTCTAATTACTTTAACATTCTCTAAACCATTGATATTGTTAAGTATTTCATGCTGCACAACTTCAGGTAGTGATGTTGATATGCCATTTGGATAAATTGTATGATCATTTAGACCCTCTGGCTCTAAAAATATTTGGTGCCTAGTCTTATCTGCAAATTTCACGACTTTGTCCTCTATTGAAGGACAATATCTTGGACCAACACCTTGTATATTACCAGAGTACATTGCACTTCTAGATAAATTCTTTTCAATAATCTTGTGAACCTTTTCATTAGTATAAGTCATTGAACAGGATACTTGCTTGTTTAAGTTTTTCTTAGTCAGGAAAGAAAAAAAATAAGGATCATTATCAGCGGATTGTTTTTCTAAATTTGTAAAATTAATAGTTCTAGAGTCTAACCTTGGAGGTGTACCTGTTTTCAATCTACCGATCTTAAAATTATATTTCCCCAACTGTTCAGTTAAACCCGTGCTAGGTTTTTCATTAAATCGACCAGCAGGTGTTTTCTCGTCACCAATATGTATCAACCCATTTAAAAATGTGCCCGTTGTTAAGATTAACTTACTACAACTTATTTTATTGCCTTTTTGCGTAATAAATCCGTTTATTTCATTATTATCAAATATAAACTTAATTACAGGATCAGAAAAAATGCTTAAATTACAATAGTTTGCAAGTTTTTCTTGCATAAATTTACGATATAATGATCTATCAGATTGAGTTCTTGGTCCTCTTACTGCTGGCCCTCTGCTCCTATTTAATAGTCTAAACTGTATTCCAGACTTATCTGCTACCTCACCCATAACACCATCTAGAGCATCTATTTCTCTTACCAAATGTCCTTTTCCTAAACCACCAATAGCAGGATTACATGACATTTCACCTATGGTATCTTTATTGTGAGTGAAAAGGGCAGTATTAATTCCAAGACGTGCAGAAGCTGCTGCTGCCTCGCAACCCGCATGGCCTCCACCAATCACTACCACATCAAAAGATAAATCTTTTTTCATGAAGTAAATTTATATTCGATTAAAATATTTACAAGATTTGAGTTTTTTTTCTTAAATAAGCTACATTTATCAACGTAAAAAATGAAAAAACACCCAAAAATACAGCAAAATCGCTATTATTTTCCAATACAAAAATCGTTGAAAATACTACCTAATATCTCCTCTACATCGACTTTTCCAACAATCATACCCAAATGTCTAGTTGCTAATCTTAAATCCTCAGCTCCTTTGTCAAAATCCTTTTTATCATTTTTATCTAAAAAATTTTTTAAATGATCGCAGCACTGTACAAGATGTTGTCTATGTCTTTCTCTGGTAATTAAAATATCTTCTTCGATTATAAATTTATTTTTTAAATTATTTTTAATTTTTGAAATTAACACGTCTATATTTAGATTATCTTTTAATGAAATTAATACATGATTAAGCTTGAGAACTTTCGGATCTAATTTTTCTTTAAGAAGATCTGATTTATTAACAACTAAAATTGCATCTTTTTTAAGTAAATCATTCAAAAAACCACTTAAATCAATGGTTTTAGCATCAACTACTACTAATTTTAAGTCGGCATTTTCCGCTTTTTTAAGAGATAGCTTTACTCCTTTTTTTTCAATTTCATCTTTTGAGTCTCTTATACCTGCGGTGTCGGAAATAATAACCGGATAACCATCTATGCTTAGATGTGTCTCGATAACATCTCGTGTAGTACCGGCAATTTCAGAAACAATAGCAACTTCTCTATTAGATAAATTATTTAATAAGCTCGACTTACCTGCATTAGTTGGTCCTACTATTGCAATTTTAAATCCTTCGCGAATTATCTCTCCAACTTTTTGATCATTTAAAATTTTTTGTATCTCATTTAATACATCTGAAGAGTCTTGTTTAATTTTTTTTAAATTTTCTTCTGGTAATTCTTCTTCAGGAAAATCTATTTTAGCCTCAACAAATGATAAAAGTTTCACCAATTTTTCTCTTAGCTCATTAAATTTAACAGATGATTTTCCATTCATAATTTTAATAGCTTGTTTTCTCTGAATTTCGGTTTCTGCAGAAATTAAGTCAGCTATACTCTCTGCTTTTAACAAATTAATTTTTTCGTTTTGAAAAGCGAGTTTAGTAAACTCTCCCGCCTCTGCTAATCGGCAATTTTCAATATTTGATATTGCTTCTTGCACGGCCAAAACTACTGCTTTGCCCCCATGCACGTGAAATTCAGCCATATCCTCTCCAGTATAGCTCTCAGGGCCAGGAAACCATATTATTATACCTTCATCGATCAGCTCAGAAGTGTTGATATTGTTTATTTTTCGAAGGGTTGCTCTTCTTGGACTTGGAATTTCTTTACCCGTAAGTGTTTTAATTACTTTTGCTGTTTCTTTGCCTGAGACACGGATTATTGATACACCAGAGATACCTGGACCTGATGATAAAGCATAGATTGTCATGCTATAAGTATAATCATATACTTTAGATATTGAAATTAAATATTTTTAATTAATAATTTCCTCTAAAGCCTCGAAAAAAAATTTTGAAAAATTTTCTTGGTTAAACAACGGACTTTTAAGAGCATCCTGAAAAATAGATTTTCTTAAATTCATAAATTTTTCTCTATCGCTAGACAAATTCACAGCTTTAGAGACATATTCTTCCTCGTTTTTAGCAATTAATTGCTCCATCTTTAGATTTTTATTTATAGACTCTCCACATCTCGAATTAAAATTATACCCAGACATAGTTAAAACAGGAACACCCATCCATATAGCCTCAAACGATGTAGTTACACCATTGTAAGGGAATGTGTCTAGAGCGATATCTATCTCATTATATAAATTGAGATGATCTTTTTTGTTTTCAAGACTTTTGTGAAAAATTACTGAGTCTAAAACACCCTTTTTTTTCATTAAACTTTCAATTCTATCAAACTTTTTTTTATCATCTGAGCATTTTATGATTAATTTAGAATCTTTAACTCTTTTTAAAATATTTGACCAACAATCAATTACATTTTCATTAATCTTAGCAGGGTTATTAAATGATCCAAAAGTAATATAGTTGTTTTTTATTAATGGTGGAACCACTTCTTTCCTTTCAAAATCAAATCCACAATGAGTATTCCAAATTTCTGGTAAATATATAACCTGCTCTGAATATAAGTCCTTTTCATTTTCATAAATTAAGTTTCGATCAGCAATGATATAATCCATATTCTTTAATCCAATAGTATTGCAATAACCCAACCACAATACTTGTTTTTTTGCGACTCTATTTTTAAATAGTCCAATTCTATTCCTAGAAGTATAGCCCATTACATCTATCATTATATCTAAATTAAATTGTCTAATTTTATTTAAAGTGTCTAAATCATTTAATTTGCTTATATCGATAGTTTTATGAACTAAACTACTTATTTCAGTTGATATAGAATCTGTGTTAATTTGATTTGAAAATAAATAAATTTCTACTTCATTTTTATTATAATTTGATAAAATTGTTTTAAGAAAAAATGTAATGGAGTGACCATTTTTTAAATCTGCTGATAGAATACCTAAATTGATTTTTTTATTTTTCGTATTAGATAATTTTACTATTTGATTTTGAGGATATTCGCGCAAATTTTTTTCTACAAATTTTCCATATTCAAAAAAGTCACTTTGTTTCCAATTTTGATCAAAACATCTCCAATAACCATAGTTACATAAATCGTAAGGAATAAAATCTCCAGACTTAATTACTTTTTCGAGATGAAATAACATCCCTTTATAATCACTAAATCTCGAATAAATTGAGGACATGGCAATATTTATTGGTCTCTGATCATTAAAAGGTTTTGGTGAAGATTTGTAAAAGTTTTTTATTTCTTCAAAATCTACTTTTGAGTCTGCAAAATCACTTAGAATTGAACTTGAAATTACAAAATTAGTTAAAGCATTAAGACCATTAACGCTTTCTTTTTCTTTTAGATATCCTTTTTTAAAATCATCGACAGCAAGACTAACCTGATTTTTATCTTTTTTACCAAGAGACATCCTACTAATGCCTAATAAAACAAATAATCCAGCACTTCTATCTCCCTCTTTTGTTTTGGAAGTTATTTCAAAGATTATTTCAGAGTATTTTTTTTCTTTAAATAAATTTTGTAATTCAAATTCTAAATTTAGAATTTCTACCATTAATGAATTTATGCTGGCTTATTCATCGAGTTAAAAAACTCTGAGTTGTTTTTTGTATCTTTTAGTTTAGAGTTAATGAATTCAATAGCATCCATCGTTCCCATTGGGGCGATTATTCTTCTTAATACATTCATTTTTTGCAAATCGTTTTTATCAAATAGTAATTCTTCTCTTCTTGTCCCTGATTTCGTAATATCTATTGCAGGATATATTCTTTTATCAGCAATTTTCCTATCTAAAACAGTTTCACTATTTCCAGTTCCTTTAAATTCTTCAAAAATAACTTCGTCCATCCTACTTCCGGTATCAATTAAAGCAGTTGATATAATTGTTAATGAACCACCCTCTTCAATATTTCTTGCAGCACCAAAAAACCTTTTGGGTCTTTGGAGCGCATTAGCATCAACACCACCAGTTAAAACTTTACCAGAACTCGGTATTACAGCATTGTAAGCTCTTCCTAATCTTGTTATTGAATCTAAAAGAATAACAACATCTTTTTTATGTTCTGTTAATCTTTTTGCTTTTTCTATTACCATTTCAGCTACAGCAACATGGCGTTGTGCAGGTTCATCAAATGTAGAACTAATTACTTCCCCTTTCACTGTTCTTTGCATGTCGGTCACTTCTTCAGGACGTTCATCGATCAATAATACAATTAAATAACATTCGGGATAATTTTTAGCTATTGAGTTTGCAATACTTTGTAAGATCATTGTTTTTCCAGCTTTGGGTGGGGAAATAATTATTGATCTTTGTCCTTTTCCTATAGGGCTAACTAAATCTATCAATCTAGGTGTGAGATCTGGTTTTTTTTCTGTTTTAGTCGTTTCAACTTCCATGACCAATTGTTTGTCTGGATAAAGAGGAGTTAAGTTATCAAATGCTATTTTATGACGAGATTTTTCTGGTTCTTCAAAATTAATTTTACTAACTTGAAGCAAGGCAAAATATCTTTCTCCTTCTTTGGGCGCCCTGACTGGACCCTCTACAGTATCTCCAGTTCTTAAACCAAATTTCCTGATCTGGCTTGGACTAACATAAATATCATCAGGTCCTGGAAGATAATTCGACTCCATGGCTCTTAAAAAACCAAAACCATCTTGTAATAATTGAAGTACTCCAGCTCCAGTAATTTCTTCTTTTTCAGCTACCTTTTTTAAAATAGCAAAAAGAATCTCTTGCTTTCTAAGTGTGCTAGCGTTTTCAATTCCAAGCTCTTCTGCTTGTGTAATGAGTTGCTCTGATGATTTAAGTTTTAGTTCTTGAATGTTCATGATTAAAAATTATTAAGGACTTAATAAGTGATAATAATATATATACTATTTAATATTATTCAACCCTAGATAGGCTTAAAAATTACTATAAATATGATTAAAATCAGTAATATTGTTGGAATTTCGTTAATGTATCGAAAAAACTTATGTGAGTGCTGATTAAGATTCAACTTAAATTGATTAAGAATACTTCCTAGATAGAGATGATAAATTGTTAAAAGAATAACAAAAACTAATTTCAAAACCATCCAAGTTTGTCCTAATTGTTCAAAACCAATTTCATGAATTAGCAATAATCCAAATAACCAAGATAAAATCATAGCAGGAGTCATAATGTAAAAAAATAATTTTTTCTCCATGACCTTAAATACCTCTGATATAATTGGTTCAGAATTATTTTGGGCATGATAAACAAAAATTCTTGGTAAATACAATAAACCCGCCATCCAGGAGATAACTGATATTAAATGAAGTGATTTAAAAAGAAGATAAGTATTCATAAACTAAATACTTCTTTGGATTAAAGATTTTAACAAAGTAATGTGATCATCATTATCATTTAAACATGGAATCATATCAAAATTTTCTCCACCTGAATTTACAAAACTTTCCTTACCTTGAATTAGTATTTCTTCTAATGTTTCTACACAATCAGAGGAAAAACCTGGGCAAATTGCTAGCACGTTTTTTTTTCCTTCTTTGGGTAAATTTTCAAGTGTTTTGTCTGTATAGGGTTGAAGCCATTCCTGAGGTCCAAATCTTGACTGAAATGTGGTTTTAATTTCTATCGAATTAAATTTTTCTGAAATCAGTCTTGTAGTTTTATGACAATAGCAATGATAAGGGTCTCCTTTATCAAAATATTTTTTTGGAATGCCGTGATATGATGCAAGAATTAAATCTGGTTTCCAATTGATTTCACTAATTTTTTTATTAATAGAATTTACTAGAGCGTCAATATATAATGGATCAGACTCGTAGTGTGGAATTATTTTCAGAGATGGTTGCCACCTCATATTCATTAATGATCTATAAACTTCGTCACAAACAGTGGCAGTGGTGGCAGCAGCATACTGAGGATATAAAGGTAAAATAATTAAATTTTCACAGCCTTGTTGATGTAGCTTGTTAATTTTACTTTTTATACTTGGATTGCCGTAACGCATTGCAAAATCAATAATTAAGTTTTTTGAAGAGATTAAATTTGAAATCTTATCTTTTTGTTTCTGTGTGTAGTACAATAGAGGAGAAATATTTTCATTTTTCATCCATATTTCTTTATAAGCTTTGGCTGTTTTAGAGGGTCTTAAGTTTAAAATAAAAATATTTAAAATCAGTTGCCAAATTACAGGGTTAACTTCAATTACACGTTTATCAGATAAAAATTCTTTTAAATATTTTCTAATATCAAACCAACTGGTTGAGTCTGGAGTTCCTAAGTTTACAATTAGTGCTCCTGTTTTACCAAATTTAACCGGGGGGTGTTCAAAATTTTTATCCATTAATAATCTTTTACCATCTTTACAAGATAATCCATCATATTTGGGTCAGTTTCAGGGAGAACTCCATGTCCTAAATTAAAAATATATGGATGATCTTTAAATATATCTAAATATTTTTTTGCTTCTTTCTTTAAATTTTCTTTATCAGATAATAGTATCTTGGGATCCATTCCACCTTGGACAGGTATTGAAATATTTTTTCTTATTTGAATTGGATCGGTTTCATAATCGATACAAATAGCATCGGGTTTAATATTATCACAATAAGTTTTATAATCTTTAATTCCTCTAGGAAAGCATATGACAGGAATGTTTTGAGACTTGACAAACTCAACTAAAGATAAAGTTGGTGAATAAACATAATTTGGTAAATTTTTTGTTTCTAATAAACCAGCCCAGCTATCAAATATTTGTATTATTTCTGCACCACTATCGATTTGGTTTTTAATATGTATTTTAAGAAATTTATCTAAAATGGATAATGTTTTTTCTATTGAAAGTGGGTCTTGGAAAAAATTATTAATTAATTTTTGTTTTGGCGATTTCCTATTAATTAAATAAACTAATAAAGTCCATGGTGCACCCACAAAACCTATTGTGCTTTTGTTTTGAGTTAAAACATTTTTTTTGACTAAATCTATTGCCATATAAACTGGTTTAAGTTTTTCAGTAAAATCTTTTTCTTTAAAGGTTGATATTTCCCTAAGATTTAATTCTCCTAAGATTGGGCCAAAATTTTTTTTGAATTCGACTTTTTGATTTAGACCGTAAGGAACCATTAAAATATCTGAAAAAATTATAGCAGCGTCTAATTCAAATCTTTTTAAAGGTTGTAACGTTATTTCAGCTGATAAATCGTGATTTAAACACAATTTAATGAAATCAGTGTTTTTTTTTCTGATATCCCTAAATTCAGGAAGATATCTTCCAGCTTGCCTCATAATCCATATAGGATTTAAATTTGTTCTTTTATTTTTTATAACTTCATTAATGTCTGACATATTAATAATTAAATATAATTAATAGTATTTGTAGTATAACCTGTGAATAACGGTGATTAGTTTTTTTCAACATTTTATAAACTTTTTATTAACATTTAGAGCTTAAAATTCGTTAAATATATAAGCAATATTGTAGCCTATTAACAATTTATTCAAAATTAGCTAAATTATTATACATAGATTTAATAATGTTGATAAAAACCATGTTTTACAATGTAAATTATTGAATATCAAAAATAACTAATATGATTTAAATAAAAACAGGAATATCAACAATTTATACATGAATAATACATACCAAATTTATTTAATTTCAGATTCTACCGGTGAAACGTTAGATAGGATTTTTACTGCTATCAAAGCTCAGTTTAAAAATATTGAATATAAAATTCATACTTTCTCTTTCACAAGAACAGAAAACCAAATTATAAAAATTTTATCTAATGCTAAAAAACAACCAAATTCTATAATTCTTTATTCTATTGTGGATAGCACTCTCGCAAAATATTTAGCAAATGCAAGCAATGAAAAAAACATTCCTTGTTTTGGTGTTCTTGGTGATCTTATACTTAGCTTTTCTAAATTACTGAATCAAAAAGCATCTCATGAACCGAGTGGTCAGTATGCTTTAAATGATCAATATTATAAAAGAATTGAGGCCATTCAATTTACAATGAATCATGATGACGGAAATTTAGTAAAAGAAATAAAAAAATCTGACATTATTTTGTTGGGTGTAAGCAGAACAAGCAAAACACCAACTGCAATTTATTTAGCAAACAAAGGTTTTAAAACTTCGAATATTCCCCTAGTAAACGAAAATTCTATTCCACAAATTTTAAAAGATAGTCCAAAAATTTCTTGCATTGTTGGTTTAAGCACAGAACCTGAAAGATTAGTGGATATTAGAAAGAATAGAATGAGCTCATTAAAAGAAAATGAAAATAAATCCTATACAGATTTAGAAAAAATTAAAAAAGAAGTGAGCAATGCAAAGGGAACCTTTCGCAAATATGGATGGCCTACAATAGATGTGACTAGAAAATCTGTCGAAGAAACTGCGGCATCTGTGATTAAAATATACGAAATTTATAAAGAAAATGTTTAAATTGATACTTGCGTCAAAAAGCAAAGTTAGAAAAGAAATTTTAGACAAAAATAATATTTTTGCTCAAGTTCAACCATCCAGTATTGATGAAGACCCGATCAAACAAAGTTTATTAAATGAAAATGCATCTCCAGAAATTATTTCTAAAAATTTGGCAGAGCTTAAAGCTAGTAGAGTTAGTCAAAAAAATTTTGATGTGCTGGTTTTGGGCGCTGATAGTGTCATAGATTTAGAGGGAGAATTAATTTCTAAGCCTCAAAATAGAAAAGAGGCTTTGAGTATTTTAAAAAAATTAAATGGGAAAAAGCATAATTTAATAAGTTCAGTATGTATTTCAAAAAACGGCTCTATGATTTGGAACCATACCGATAAAGCAACACTTACAATGAAAAAATTTAGTGATGAAGAACTTCAAGAATATTTGTCAAAAATATCAGACGAATCTTTATATGCTTATAATGTTTATCAAATTGAGGGGGAGGGAAAAAATTTATTTTTAAAAATTGATGGAGATAAAAATACTATAATGGGTCTTCCAATAAAAAAAATTCAAGAATATTTAAATAATTATATATGAAAAAATATTTAGTAATCGGTAACCCAATAACACATTCACTATCACCTGAGCTACACAATTACTGGATAAAAGAAAATGGTATAATCGGGATTTATAATAAAGAGAATTTAAATGAAGGAGATTTAAAAGAATTTTTTTTAAAAATTAAAAATAAAGAAATAAACGGAGCCAACATCACAGTTCCTTTTAAAAGAGATGTCATTGCTTATTTAGATCAACTGAGTTTAGAGGCAGAAAAAACTCAGTCAGTTAACACTGTTTATTTAAAAAAAGATAAAATTATAGGGCACAATACGGATATAGATGGATTTGAACTTGCTATTAAAGATGCGAATTATAATGTTGAGGGAAAAAGAGTTTTAATTCTTGGAGCAGGTGGTGTCGTACCATCAATTATTTTCGCTCTTTATAAAATGAAAGTATTAAGTGTTACCATAAGTAACAGAACAAAATCTAAAGCTGAAAATTTAAAAAGTTTATTTAACGATTTAGAAATAGTTGATTGGGGTGAATCATCAAATTTTGATATGATTATTAATGCAACGAGTATTGGTTTAAAAAAAGAGGACAAACTAAATTTAGATTTTACAAAATTTCAAAGTAGTGAATTTTTTTACGATGTAATTTATAATCCAAAAGAAACAAACTTTCTTAAAGATGGTAAAAATTTAGGCAAAAAAATTGAGAATGGAAAAAAAATGTTTATCTATCAGGCTGCAAAAGCTTTTAAAATTTGGCATGGAATTGAACCCAAAATAAATGAGCATATTATTGGATTACTAGATAAATGATAAAAATTGGAATTTTAGGTGATATAGGCTCAGGTAAAAGTTATATAGCAAAGCAATTTGGCTATCCTGTATTCAATGCAGATGTGGAAGTAGGGAAATTATATAAAAGGAATAAAAGAATTTTCACTAAATTAAAAAAAGTTTTACCAAAATTTATTTATTCATTTCCAATAAATAAAAATGAAATTATCAAGGCGTTATTTGCGAATAAGATAAATTTAAAAAAAATTACAAAAATTATTCACTCTGAAGTAAGAAGAGAAATGAATAAATTTTTGAAAAAGCACATTAATAAAAAGATTGTTATTTTAGATATTCCTCTTTTGTTAGAAAATAAAATAAACAAAAAAGGTGATATATTGGTTTTTATAAAATCTAATAAAAAAGATGTTCTAAAAAGATTAAAAAAAAGACCAGGTTTTAATAATAAATTATTAATTAAATTTAAAAAAATACAACTTCCACTCGACTATAAAATGAAAAAATCTCATTTTATTATTAAAAATAATTTTACAAATAAATCTGTTAAAAGAGATATTAAATATATTTTAACAAGGATTTTATAAATGAAAGAAATTATTCTTGATACTGAAACAACTGGTTTATCAGCAAAAGATGGCCATCGACTGGTAGAAATTGGATGTATAGAATTAGAAAATTTGATACCTACCCAGAATAAGTTTCACTGTTACTTAAATCCCGAAAGAAAAGTTTCAGAAAAAGCCCTAGAGGTTCATGGATATACTGATGAATTTTTGTCTTCAAAAAAAAAATTTAAAGAAATAGTCCAGGAATTTCTAGATTTTATTGATGGTAAAAGATTAATTATTCATAATGCCGAGTTTGATTTATCACATTTAAATAATGAGTTAGAAATTATTGGGCAAAAGGCATTGAAAAATGAAATAATTGATACCTTGCAATTAGCTAGAGATAAATATCCAGGATCTCCTATAAGCCTTGATGCCCTTTGTAAAAGATTTAGAATTGATAACTCAAAAAGGGTTCAACATACTGCATTAATAGACTGCGATCTACTGTCTAAAGTTTATATCAATTTAATTGATCAAAAGGAACCTACTTTAAATTTTATAAATGAGACCACTGATAATAAATATCAAAAAGACAATAAAGTTTTATATTTTAAGAAAATTATTAAGCCAAGTGATCAGGAAAAAAATAATCATTCTCAATATTTAAGAACCAACCTTAAGAAAAATTTTTTCAATTAAATTTTTTATTATAAAGCTCTTCGAAATCAATTTTTTTTTCAAATTTAATATTAGGAAAACCAGACATTTTTAGAAGGTTTAGTAGCGCCTCCTCCATTTCTGAATACATTTCTTTTTGTACATCACATAAAATAATTTTCTGTAAAACTTTTTTCTCTTTAATTTCTTTTTCTAATTTTATAATTGTAGCGTAAGTTAATTCAAAATGAGATTTTTTTTTACTTTCACTATTATCATGAAATTTTAATACAGTATTTATTTCAATTATTTGATTCTTCAGAGCTTTTGAATTGATCTCAATATTCATCTGATATTTAGATATATAATCTTTTACATACAAATATGTTTCAATATCAGGAGTTTCACCGGAGATATCTTTTATAAATTTACTAATAATTTTATAATTTTCGCTCATCATCTTCTTCTATATCTTCAAATTCACCATCTATATAAGGTTTTTTATTTTTTTTTTCATTGTTAAATTTTTTAACAAATTTTCCAAATATTAATTTTCTGGTTAATGGAAAGACCAAAAGAAATCCCAGAACATCTGTGGCAAACCCTGGTATTATTAAAAGCAATGCAGCAAAAGCAATTGCTGCTCCAGATATTATTTCATAAGCAGGCAGCTCATTCTTAACTAATTGTGAAAATCCTGATTTAAGTGTATTTAATCCTTCATATCTTGCATAAATTACTCCTATAATAGCCGTAATGAATATTAGAGAAATAGTGTTAAAAGCTCCAATCTGACCACCGATTTTTATAAACAAATAAATTTCGATTATCGGTACTAATATTATAGTAATTAAAACTGTGTTCATTTGTCTTTAATCTAATTCCTAGTTGAAATTAATCAACATAGTAATTAAATTACTTATATGAATTATAGTTTTGAATATATAGATATTATTTTGCTAGCAATGATTGCTGGTTTCATTATTTTAAGATTAAGAGGAATTCTTGGTAAAAGAACTGGATTTGAGGGTAAATCACCAGCTCAATTCGAAAATATTTTAAAAAAAGTTCATCAAGAACAAAAAATTAAACAAAACGAAAATTTTGATGCAGTGGCTCAGAAGGAATTTTTAAAAGGAGCTAAAATTGCTTACGAAACTATAATTACAGATTTTAGCGATAATGATAATAAGTTAATTGCAAGCAAACCTCTGCTTAGTAAAAAAATTTATGATGAGTTTAACAAAGCTCTTATAGAAAGAGGTCAAAGAGGTCATTTTGCCGAAATAACTTTTATAGGTATTAATTCTGCAGATATCAAAGAACATAAAAAAGTTGATAAAGTTTTAAAAGTAACTGTAGATTTTGTTAGTGAAATCATTACTTGCATCAGAGATAAAGAAAAAAAAATCGTTTCCGGTAGCCCAGATAAAATTAAAAAAATTTATGATACTTGGACTTTTTCAAGAGACATCAGTTCAAATAACCCAAACTGGCTCCTTGTAAATACCCTTAATTAGGTGAATAGTAAAATTTCAGATAAAGATAAAAAGGATTGGGAAGATTTTTTATCAAAAGATCAAAAATTACTCAACAAAGATAATCTTAAAAAAAAATTGGAAAGAGGCAAAGTCATTTCAATAGATCTTCATGGCTATACATTAGAGGAAGCAAATCAAGCAGTGGAAAATTTTGTAAATAAATCTTTTGAAAATAATATTTCTAAATTAATAATTGTAACTGGGAAAGGCCTTCATTCAGACAATACAAGTGATCCTTATGTTTCAAAAGATTTAAGTATTTTAAAACATTCTGTTCCTGAGTTCATTAAGAATAACCAAGAATTAATGACGAAGATCTACGATATAAAGGATGCTGATATTAAAGATGGTGGAGATGGAGCTTTTTATATATTTTTAAAAAAAAATAATTTATTTATCTAAAAAAATAATATTTTACATATGATAATTTGGTTAGCATCTTACCCCAAAAGTGGCAATACATTAGTTAGATCTTTATTAGCTTCTTATATATTTTCAAAAGATGGAAATTTTAGTTTTGAATTACTTAAGCATATAAAACAATTTCCTGATAACTCTTTATTTAAACAGATTGGTGTAGATATCAATAATGAGAAAGAAATGTACAAAAATTATATTAATTCACAAAAAACTTTTTATAATAAAGACTCCATAAAATTTCTAAAAACTCAGAGTTGTTTTGTAAATAAAGAGGGTTTTAGATTCACAGATGGACATAACACATTAGGGGTTATTTACATTGTTAGAGATCCAAGAAATATTGTTACCTCATTTACTCATCATTTTCAGCAGACACCAAAACAGTCACTAGAAAGCTTATTATCTCATCAATACTTAGGTGAAAAATCTGAAAAACATGCATTAACGTATGTGGGCTCATGGAAATATCATTATAATTCTTGGAAAGTTTTTGAAAATTATAATCGATATTTATTAATTCGATATGAGGATTTAATTTCTGATACTGAACAAACTTTTTTAAAAATTTTAAAGTTTGTCTCACATCTTGGTAAGAAGAAATTTACACTTGATACAGATAAATTGAGAAATTCTTTGAACACAACTCAGTTTGATAAAATGCAAAAATTAGAAGCATCAGAAAATTTTGATGAAGCAAAAATAAATTTTAAAACAGGTGAAAAAATAAAATTTTTCAATTTAGGTATAAAAAATGATTGGAAAAAAATTTTAGATCCAGAGATTAAAAAATCTTTAGAAAAAGAACTTCAAAACGAACTAAAGGAACTCAAATATATATCGTAATTTTAGAGAATAAACTTTGATAAATCTGTATCTTTTACAAGATTGTCTAAATTTTTATTTATATATTCTTTATTGATTATAATTTTTTCACCTGAACGATCTGTTGCTGTGAAACTTATTTCATCTAATATTTTTTCAATAATAGTATGTAATCTTCTAGCCCCTATGTTTTCTACTGTAGAATTTACTTCAGAGGCTATATTTGCGATTGCATCTATTCCATCTTCAGAAAATTCAAGTTCAACATTCTCAGTTTTTAACAAAGCAACATATTGTTTAATTAAACTAAAATCAGGCTCTTTAAGTATTCTTTTAAAATCCTCACTTGTTAATGCTTCTAATTCTACTCGTATAGGTAGTCTACCTTGAAGTTCAGGTAATAAGTCAGATGGTTTAGCAAGTTGAAACGCCCCAGATGCAATAAATAAAATATGATCAGTTTTGATGGGCCCATATTTAGTATTAACAGTTGTACCTTCTATTAACGGTAATAAATCTCTCTGTACACCTTCCCTAGAAACATCTCCCCCAACTCTGTCAGTTCTTCCAGATATTTTATCAATCTCATCTAAAAAAACTATTCCATTGTTTTCAGTTGAAATTTTTGCTGCTTTAATAATCTTATCTTGCTCAATTAATTTATCAGACTCGTCATTGATTAAAATTTCATGAGACTCTTTAACTGACATTTTTTTCTTTTTTTCTTTACCACCCATAGATTTTCCAAGCATTTCTCCAATGTTTATCATACCCACGTTCGCCCCAGGCATACCTGGTATTTCAAAAGATGTACCATTGTTAGATCCACTGTCGTTTACAGAAATTTCAATTTCATTATTGTCTAAGTCACCATTTCTTAATCTTTTTCTAAAACTTTCTCTTGTAGCAAGACTTGCTTTTTTTCCAACCAAAGCATCTAAAACTTTCTCTTCCGCTAATTTTTGAGCTTGAGCAAATACTTCTTTTCTTTTTTTTACTTTTTCCATGGCAATAGCAATTTCAACTAAATCTCTTACGATCTGCTCAACATCTCTTCCAACATAACCAACTTCAGTAAATCTAGTAGCTTCAACTTTCACAAATGGTGCTTCAGCAAGTTTTGAGAGTCTTCTAGATATTTCAGTCTTACCAACTCCTGTTGGTCCAATCATTAAAATATTTTTTGGCAAAACCTCATTTTTCATTTCCCCTTTTAGGGCCTGTCTTCTCCATCTGTTTCTTAATGCGACAGCCACAGCCTTTTTTGCTTTGTTTTGACCCACTACGAAACGATCTAATTCCGAAACTATTTCTCTTGGTGATAAGGAGCTTACAAGATTTAGACTTTCATCAATATTTTTATCTTTAGGTACCAAAGGAGTTACGTTTGATTTTTCCATTATATTTTTTCAATTTTAATATTATTATTTGTAAAAACACAAATTTCCGAAGCAACTTCGATTGCTTTTTTTGCAACTTGTTCAGCGCTCATGTCTGTTCCAATTAAAACTTTTCCTGCTGCTAATGCGTAATTCCCACCAGACCCTATTCCTATTACATCCCCTTCAGGCTCTAATACATCCCCAGTTCCAGAAATTATATAGCTGTTTTCTTTATCTCCAATAGCCATCAGAGCTTCGAGTCTTCTTAAATATTTGTCAGTTCGCCAATCTTTGGCTAACTCCACTGCAGCTCTAGATAAGTTTCCTGCGTGTTTTTCTATTTTAGCCTCTAATCTTTCAAATAAAGTTAATGCATCTGCTGTAGATCCAGCAAAACCTGCTACAACTTCTCTTTTTTCAATTTTTCTTACTTTAGATGCAGTGCTTTTAACAACAGTATTTCCCATACTTACTTGGCCGTCACCTGCGACGACTACTTCATTATTCTTTCTTACTAATACAATCGTTGTCATAGCCTATAAATGGATACTAAATTCAATAGTTCAAGCCCAGGTTTAGTATTATTGCCATAATTGAATAATATATGTATACCTAATTTTAATTATGAAGCGTAAAGGCAAAATTAGCAGAAAAACAAAAGAGACTAGCATTAGTGTTGATTTGAATATTGATGGCAAAGGGAAATATAAGATTGATACTGGTATAGGTTTTTTAAATCATATGTTAGAGCAATTATCTAAGCATTCATCAATTGATATGAATATTAAAGCTAAAGGTGATACTCATATTGATCTTCATCACACAACAGAGGACACTGGAATTGCTATTGGAGAAGCACTAAAAAAAGCATTAAAAAAATCTGTAGGTATAAGAAGATATGCTCATGCAATGATACCCATGGACGAAACATTATCGCGTGTTGCCATAGATATTTCTAATAGACCTTATCTGATTTGGAAAGTTAAGCTCAAAGTAGAAAAACTTGGAGAAATGGATACAGAATTATTTAAAGAGTGGTTCCAGGCTTTTGCTCAAGCGGCAGGAATTACCCTACACGTTGAAAATATTTATGGTGATAATAGTCACCATATTATTGAATCTTGTTTTAAAGGATTAGCAAGATCATTAAGAACCGCGTTAGAAATGGACCCTAGGAATAGAAAAACAATTCCATCGACTAAAGGTTCTCTATAAATTTAATGAACGTCACCATTGTTGACTATAATTCGGGCAATATAAGCTCAGTGATAAACTCCTTTAAGGAGGTTGTTAAAAATAAAGTAAAAATTGAAGTTACGTCAGACTTAAATAAGATCAAATCAAGTGACAAATTAGTTTTACCAGGGCAGGGTTCATTTAAGAGCTGTGTGGATGCTTTAAATAAAATTAATGGTCTGACAGACAGTTTAAATGAATTTGTAATAAATAATAAAAAACCGCTTCTTGGAATTTGTGTTGGCCTACAAATGTTTGCTGATATTGGTTATGAAGAAATAGAAACTAAGGGCCTTGGTTGGATTTCAGGTAAGGTTTCAAAAATAGATAATCAAGATGGAAAATTCAAACTTCCTCATATTGGTTGGAATCAAATTAATATTATTAAAGATAGTAAAATTTTTCAAAATATAGAAAATAATTCTCATATGTATTTCGTACATAGTTATGAATTTGTGCCAAATGAAAAAAATGTAATTTCAGCTACAACAAATTATTCATCAAATATTGTTTGTTCAGTTGAGAAAGAAAATATATTTGGAACTCAATTTCACCCTGAAAAGAGTGATAAAATAGGATTACAAGTAATAAAAAATTTTATAAATTTATAGTTATGAATTGGTTAAAATGAGTAAATTCTTATTAATAACTCTTTGTTGTTTTTTACTTACTTCATGTCAAAATATTCAAAATGTAGAAAATACAAAGAAAAAAAGTTTGAATAAAGAATTTACAATTTCTATTGAACCTAATTTAAAAACTAATAAATGAAGATATTTCCAGCAATTGATATCAAAGATAAAAAGTGTGTAAGATTAGTTAAAGGAGACTTTGATAATAAAACTGAATATGAAATGTCTCCAGTTGAACAAGCTAGTAAATATAAAGATCTTGGCTTTAAAAATTTACATATAGTTGATTTAGATGGAGCATTAATTGGTGAAACAGTAAATTTAGATATTATTAAAGATATAGTTAGTAAATTAGATCTAAAAGTTGAGGTAGGTGGAGGTATTAGAAATTTAGAAAGTATTCAAAAGTATAGCGACGCTGGTGCTAATAAAATTATCCTAGGAAGTGCTGCTATAAAAAATAAAAAATTTTTGAAAGAAGCATGTGAAAAATTTCCAAAAAAAATTGCTTTAGGTTTAGATGCTAAAAATGGGTATTTATCAGTATCTGGTTGGAAGGAAAATTCTAATCAATTAACTCTAGATTATTTAAAAGAAGTAAATGATTATGGAGTAAGTAGATTGATTTACACAGATATCAATCGAGATGGAATGAAACAAAGTCCAAACTTTGAGGAAACATCAAAAGTTGCTGATATATCTAACTGTCCAGTGATAATTTCAGGTGGTGTATCCTCAATTAATGATATTAAAAAAGCAAAGAGTTTGAAAAATATTGAAGGTATAATAGTTGGTAAAGCTATTTACGATGGTGATATTAAATTAGAAGAATTAGTAAAAGAAGATGCTTAAAAATAGAATAATTCCATGTTTAGATGTAAAAAATGGTCGTGTAGTCAAAGGAATTAATTTCGTAGGCCTTAAGGATGCAGGAGACCCTGTGGAACAAGCAAAAATTTATAGTGATGGTGGTGCGGATGAAATATGTTTTTTAGATATTACGGCCTCCAATGAAAATAGGGATACAATTTATGATGTCGTTAAACAAACCTCAAAGAAATGCTTTGTTCCTTTGACTGTTGGGGGTGGAGTGAGAAGTGTTGAAGATATTTCAAAGTTACTTAATTGTGGTGCAGATAAAGTTTCAATAAATACAGCTGCAGTCGAAAATTCAAAAGTTGTTATCGATAGTTCAAAAAAGTTTGGATCTCAATGCATTGTAGTTGCAATAGATGCAAAAAAAAATGGAGATAAATGGGAAGTATTTACACATGGAGGAAGAAATAACAGCGGTATTGATACTTTAGAGTACGCAAAGCAAATGGAAGAAAATGGTGCTGGAGAACTACTAGTAACTTCCATGGATAGAGATGGAACACAGGTTGGTTACGACATTGATCTAATGTCTAAAATTTCATCTAAAGTTAATATTCCTGTAATTGCATCTGGTGGTGTTGGGAATTTAGATCATTTAGTTGATGGAATAAAGTTAGGAAATGCCAGTGCAGTTTTAGCAGCGTCTATATTTCATTACGGAAAACACTCTATAAAAGAAGCCAAGGAATATTTGGACTCAAAAGGAATACCTGTTAGAATTTAAAATGCTTAATACTTTAGAAAATTTGTTTAATCTCGCTAGGGATAGGAAAAAATCTCCAAAGGAGGGTTCATATACAAACAAATTACTTAACGATAAATCTTTTAGTAAAGCAAAAGTTTTAGAGGAGATAAATGAACTTGTAGAGGCTGTAGATAAAGATACTAATAAAATTCATGAGGCAGCAGATGTATTTTACCATTTGATAATGTATCTTGAGGCAAATGAAATAAAGATTGAGGATGTAATAGGTGAGCTTGATAAAAGAAAAAAATGAGTTACGACAATAATAATATTTTCGCAAAAATCTTAAGAGGAGAGATACCTTGTAAAAAAATTTACGAGGATGATTTTGTGCTATCTTTTTACGACATTAACCCTCAAAAAAAAATTCATGCATTAGTTATACCTAAGGGAAAATACCTAGACTTAGATGACTTCAGTACTAATGCCTCCCCAGATGAAATGGTTGGATTATTGAAAGGAATAAATATAGTTGCAAAAAAACTTCAAATTTCAGTAGATACTGGGAAAGGATACCGGGCATTGGCTAATATAAGTGAGCATGGGGGCCAAGAGGTACCACATTTACATTTTCATTTGTTTGGAGGAGAAAAAGTTGGCAAGATGGTGGAGTGAATAAAAAAGTTGAAAGAAATTACTTAGAAATAACATCTCTTAAAGACCTTAGAGATTCTTTTTATAATTCTGATGAGTATACAGTTGAAATTGTTAATCCAGTAGATTTTCAATTAAATAAATTTTTTTACAAAAATATTGGTAAAAATCATAATTGGGTAGATAGACTGGTTTGGACTGAAAAACAGTGGATAGAGTATGTGTCCAATTCAAAAGTTAGAACTTATGTTTTAAAAGCAAAAGATGATTTTGCTGGTTATTTTGAATTAATTTCACATTTTGAAGCTAATGAAGTTGAAATTGCATATTTAGGATTATTAGCAGAATATCAAAATAAAAAATTAGGTTCATTCATTTTATCAGCAGCTATTAAAAATTCATTTTTGAAAAAAACTAAACGAGTATGGGTACACACATGTTCATTAGATCACAAAAATGCACTCAACAATTATATCTCAAGAGGTATGAAAGTTTTTAAAACAGAAACAGTACTTTATTAAATCAAAATTATTTTTTTTGTGGAAGTAAAAATAAACTTTCTTTAAGCTTTTGATTTCGCTTAATTGATGAGAGATAAGTAATACTAATATTTTGATAAATATCAATTGTCTGCCAACCAATTAGGTTAAAGGTAATTTTGTCAAAGAATAAATTTATTTGATTTTCATTTTCTATAAAACTAAAATTTACAAATTTTTTATCAATATCCCTTTCTTTCAGGTTTTTAATCTTTTTTAGTAAAAAATCTTTGTCTAAAATTGTGTTCAAAGGTGTTTTTTTTAGCGGATAAATATAATAACTGCTTAAAGTTTTTATGACTAAAGACTTACCATTTGAAATCAAAATTTTCTGATTACTTGAATTATATTTACAATTAATTTTTCTGGGGTATTCAATAATACAATTTCCACTCTCAATTTTTCCATTAATATTTTGTTCAAACTCAAAAGATATGTTTTTAACCTCTGTAAGTTTTGTAATTATATTCTCTTTTATAGATGCAAATGAATTTTTTGTTAAAATTAAAAAAAAAGCTATTAAAAATATTTTTTTCATTAAAGAACATCTCTTTTGCCAACATGATTAGCTTTACTAACAACGCCATCTGCCTCCATCATATCAATAATTCTTGCAGCTCTGTTATAACCAATTTGTAATTTTCTTTGTAAAAACGATGTTGAAGCTTTACCTTCAGATTTAATTATTTCCACGGCGGTCTTGTAAAGTTCATCTTTGTCTCCCTGACTTTTTGTAGACTCATTGATTTCTTTTTCATCAACAAAATTTAAAATTTCATCTACATAATCTGGTTCGGCTTGTGATCTTAAAAAATTGTTTATTTTTTCTATTTCATTATCAGAAACAAAAGGAGCATGTATTCTCACAATTCTATTTGCTGAGGACATGTATAACATGTCTCCTTTACCTAACAATTGTTCAGCTCCCTGTTCTCCTAAAATAGTTCGACTGTCAATTTTGGAAGTTACTTGAAAGGATATTCTAGTTGGAAAATTAGCTTTAATTGTTCCTGTTATTACATCAACGCTTGGTCTTTGAGTTGCCATTATTATATGAATACCAGCTGCTCTTGCCATTTGAGATAATTTTTGGATATAATTTTCGATTTCTTTACCTGCTACTAACATTAGATCGGACATTTCATCAACCACAACAACTATATAGGGCATAGGTAATTTATGTTTTGTATTATAACCATCAATGTTTCTGACACCCTCTTTAGTCATTAACCGATATCTACTCTCCATTTCTTTAACAACCCAACCTAAAACTGAAGCTGCTTTTTTTGCTTCAGTAATTACAGGGCAAAGTAAATGTGGAACCCCTTCATATGTAGATAGTTCCAACATTTTAGGATCTATAAGAATGAATTTACATTTTTCTGGAGTATGTTTGTAAAGGAGTGATAAAATTATAGTATTTATACAAACAGATTTACCAGATCCCGTTGTTCCAGCAATTAGTAAATGTGGCATTGATGATAGGTCACCAATTACTGGTGTTCCAGAAATATTTTTACCAAGCGCTATTGGTAATTTTATTTCTTTCTTTTTAAAATCTGTACTATTTAAAATTTCACTTAAATAAACATTTTCTCTATAAGAATTAGGAAGTTCAATTCCCACTGTGTTACTACCTGGTATAGTTGCTATTCGTGCTGACTCTGAACTAGTATTCCTTGCGATATCGTCTGAAAGATTAATTATTTTTGAAACTTTTACGCCTGCTGCGGGTTCAAATTCATTAAGAGTAACAACTGGGCCATGACTAACTTTTTTAATTTTTCCATCTACACCAAAATCTAAAAGGATTTTTTCTAAAAAATCTGGATTGTTATTTGAGTTATTATTTTGCTCAATTTTTTTCTTTTCATTTGAAACTTTTAGCAAATCTATAGAGGGTAAAAAAAATTTATTTCTATTTAGAGATTTATTAGCATCTGCTTTAATAAATGGTAAGTCTTCTTGAATTAAATCTTTTATCTCTTCTTGAGGTATAAATTCACTTATAACTTCATTCTGATTTGTATAATTCTTTGGACTTTTTTTGAAAATAAAATTTATAAATTTTTTAAAATTTAAAAAAAAGTTTTTTAAATTAAAATTTATACTAATTAAGAAAAATAAAAGTGTCACTAAAATAAACAAGTAAAATAAAATATCACCATATGAATTGGTTAAATTTTTGATAAACGAGTCACTTAAATAGTTCCCGACAAATCCACCATTGCCATTTATATAAAGAGTAAACGTGTTCAAATAAAAAAGGCTAAAGAATACAGATCCAAAAAAAGAATAAACTACAATATAAAAAGTATTTTCAATTAGCAGAAAAATTTCTTTACGTTTAAAAATATTTATTCCAGTAAATATTAATGTAATTGGAATTAAATAAGCAATTAATCCGACAGATTGAAAAATAAGATCAGATATAAAACTACCCTGATATCCTAATATATTCTTAATATCTGTATTTTCTGGAAAAATAAAATTTGGATCTTCGGGGGAATGTGAAACTAATGCCACCAGCATTAAAACACCAAACAGAAAGACTAAAATACCAAATATCTCAATTAAACGCTTGATAAGAAACGTTAAAGCTGTGTTAGATAGTTTTTTTATATCCATTTTTGATGAATCAAATTTATCACTTTGTATCATCTAATTTTTATTGTTAAAATTAAAAATATTATGAAACTAGGTATAATAGGCGGTGGATTAACAAGTTTGAGTTTAGCTAAATCTTTAGTTAACCAAGGAATGATAGTTGATCTTTTTTATACTGAACCTAAATCATATTTTAACAAAGGAAGAACCATTGGAGTCTCAAAAGAAAATTTAGATTTTTTTAACAAAAATATTTTGGATATAAAAAATATTACTTGGAATATAGACAAAATTGAAATTTTTTCTGAAAAACTTTCAAATGAAAATATTTTGAATTTTGAAAAAAATAATGAACCACTTTTTGGAATAATTAAGAATTATGAACTACAAAAAAAGTTATTATCTAATCTATCTAAAAATAAATTATGTAACTTTAAAACAAAAAAAAATT